>JBAVQZ010000314.1:0-3064 GCA_049694515.1 Paracoccaceae bacterium
GATGCGCCCCTCTCGGATGTCGAAATTGCCGACGCCCTGATGCGCGAAGGCGTTGACATAGCCCGCAGAACTATCGCCAAATACAGAGGATGCATGAAGATACCTTCTTCGTTCGAACGCGGTCGTCTGAAGGCCGCGCGGCGGACGCGTCCGGGGTCGCCGGGCCGCGGAACCCCCGATCAACCCTGACATGGCGGGGCTATTGCGCAACGCGCCGGCGCCCCATGTCACCCAATGCCAAGGAGGCGGCGTGATGCGCTATCAGATCACAGGCAAGCAGATCGATATTGGCGATGCCCTGCAGACGCATGTGAAGGAGGCGCTTGGCGAAGCCGTGGCCAAGTATGCCGAGCGCCCCACCGATGCCCTCGTCACCTTCTCGCGCAATGCGCATGAATATGTCTGCGAGGCCACTGTGCACCTGTCCACCGGGTTGACCGCGCAAGCCAAGGATCGCGCCACCGAAATCTATTCGGCCTTCGACGGCTGCCGCGACAAGATGGAAAAGCAGCTTCGCCGCTATAAGCGCCGTCTGAAGGATCATCACAAGGATCGTTCACAACCGGTTGAACTGATCGGCGCCTCCTCTTATATCCTCGCCAGCGAAGCGGACAGCGGGGATTCGGAACCGGACTCTCTCCAGCCCATGATCATCGCCGAGATGGAGACGACGATTCCGTCCCTGTCCGTCGGCGAAGCCGTCATGCAGATGGAGCTTGCCGGGGCCCCCCTTCTGGTCTTTCGCAATGAAAAAACCGGGGGCGTCAACGTTGTCCATCGCCGTGATGACGGCAATGTCGGCTGGATCGATCCCTGAGGGACAGGAACCTCGCACGTCGTTGGCGTACGTGAAAAAAGCACTGGATACATGGAACTTTCGCGCATCCTAAAGCCCGAAGCGGTCAAGGTATTCGGCACGCTTTCCAGCAAGAAACGCCTCTTCCAGGAACTGGGGGAGGTTGCAGCCTCTGTCTACGGCCTCGATCCATCAGAGGTGGTGGACGCCCTTCAGGACCGGGAGAGCCTCGGGCCGACCGGCGTCGGCCATGGCGTGGCCTTGCCGCATGCGCGGCTGGAAGGGCTTGAGGACGTCGTCGGCGCTTTCCTGCGGCTGGAAAAACCACTGGATTTCGACGCGGTGGACAAGCAACCGGTCGACCTGATCTTCGCGCTGTTTGCGCCCAAGGATTCGGGGGTGGATCATCTCAAGGCGCTTGCGCTGGTGTCCCGCACGCTGCGCGACAGCACGGTCTGCGGCAAGCTGCGCGCCAACGCCGATCCCGCGACGCTTCACGCGGTGCTCACCGAATCGCCGGCCTCGCAGGCCGCCTGAGCGGGCCTGTCCCGCTACCGCCAGGCGCCATAGCCGAACATGATGTAATCCCGTTGATAGGCGTCTCGCACGGCGGCCTCGACCTCGTCGTCGTAAATCTCGGACAGGGGGATCGGCGGTTGCGGCGCAGACGGGCCGGGCGGCGCGGGGTCATGGCCGACCTGTGCCGCGATCAGCGCCAGATCCGCCTCAAGTCTTTCCGCCCGCATAACAATGTCCGGCATGGCGAAACCGGCCATGCCACGCAGTATCATGTCCTGCGTGGCCCAGGCGGCATCGACCTTCATGCCGGTCTGACCGCCAAGACTGGCCTTCACGAACCGCAGGAAGGCGAGGAACGCGGCCTTCTGCGCCTCCGGCCCGAACTCCGCGCCGGGCCCTTCTTTCGGCAGCGCCAGCTTGTAGAGCTTTTTCAGCGTGTCGCGGACCGCCGGAAAACTGTCCGGCCCGTCGCTCAGAATGTGGTCGCGGAATACCCCGTGCGCCCGTTCGACCGGGTGCGTGACGACCGTGAAGCTGCGATGGCCGGGATGCCGCCGCTTCCATTGGCGCAGGGTCTTCTGGCTGAAATCGCGCAGCAATTCGTCCGTCTGGACGCCGTCCAGCTTCGCCAACCAATCGACCACCCGTGCGGTAGGGCCGCCCTTGACCGGCATGAACAGAAGCGGCGCGCGGGCGGCGGCCAGGTAACCCGGCACCACCGGGCCGCGGCGCGGCTCGAAATTCGGGGTGCGCGACAGGTCGAACCGATCCAGCCGCGCCAGTGCCGCCAGCATCTCGTCATAATTCTCGACCTTCTCCGACATCGGCGCGGGGTTCTGTTTCTTCAGCTTGCCCGAGATGGATTTCAGCCGGTCGTCACAGCCGAGGAAACCTGCCAGTCCGTTCAGCACCTCGACGTCCTGCAGGTCCTCATAGCTCAAATAAAAAGCCGTCTGGCCCGCGGTCTGCAATGCGCGCAGGAGGCGAAGCTGGAAGCCCTGCAACCGGTCGAGATACGCCTCGAACTCGGCCGCGTCGAAGCGGGCCGTCGCGCTGCGCTGGTGCTTTACGTTCTTCAACTGCCACTGGTCGGTCCGCGCCGCGATCTTGAGCGAGACGTAGCTTTCCACCGGGTTGCGCGTGAGCACGACCTTGGCGCAGCGTGCATCCTTCAACGCGTGGTCGAACACCCTGGGGTCATGATCGTGGAAAAAGCGGAAACCGGGTAGCCCGCCCTGCGCCCGCATCGCCTCGATCAGCCTCAGCGGATCCTTCTCGCGCATCTCCAGGGTGATGCCCAGCAGCTCGTCGCGGTTGCGGTGACCGACGAAATGGGGGTTGAACGCTTCGCCGTAACAGGTGACGCCGTCCAGCGCGTTCAGGTTGGCCTCCAAAAGGTTGGAGCCGGTGCGCATTTCCGCCAGGACGATGAACCAGTCGAAACGCTCTGACATGTCGGTCACCTTACCAGATAGGGCCGGCGCCGCTCGCGCGGCGGCTGCTGCGGATCATCGCCCGCGGGGAAATCACCCATCAGATAAGGTTGCATCCCCTGGTTCCTGAGGTTCTGCAGGAACTGCCCGAAGCCGCGCAGATCGGCCATCTGAGGCGCTTCGGTCAGGCGGCGCTGCCCGCGCGGGGCGATCTCGTCAATGATGATCTGCAGGGGCTCCATCGGGTTCTGCACGAATTCCGCCATCGACCAGATACGCACGCGCGCCTTGGTGTGGGGCGAGCGCAGAACGTCCA
>JBAVQZ010000315.1:0-4120 GCA_049694515.1 Paracoccaceae bacterium
GCGCTGCCCACCTCGGCCTGGCAGCCACATTCGGCGCCCGAGATCGAGGCGTTGTGCTTGACCAGCCCGCCGATCGCGGCGGCGGTCAGAAGAAACTCGCCGATCCGCGCGGGCGTTGCGGTGGGCACATGATCCAGCCAGTAGCGGATCGTGGCGGGCACCACCCCAGCGGCGCCATTGGTCGGCGCGGTGACGACCTGGCCGCCGGCGGCGTTCTCCTCGTTCACCGCCATCGCATAGACGCTCATCCAGTCGTTGATGATATGCGGCGCGGTCAGGTTGCGGCCCTGCTCGGATTTCAGCGCCTCGTGGATCGCGTGCGCCCGGCGCCGCACATTCAGCCCGCCCGGCAGGATGCCCTCGGCGGCAAGGCCGCGGTCGATGCAGCCATTCATCACCTGCCACAGCCGGTCCAACCCCTTGTCGAGGTCCGCCGGCGAGCGATAGACCATCTCGTTCGCGCGCTTCATCGCGGCGATGGACAGCCCGCCTTCGCGCGCCATGCGAAGCATCTCGGTCGCCGAATCGAACGGGTACGGGATCGGCTTCAGCTTCGCCTTGGCGGCCTTGGCTCCACCCTTGTGCTCCTCTTCGGTGACGACGAACCCGCCGCCGATTGAATAATAGGTCTCTTGCAGGATCACGTCGCCCTGCGCGTCGGTGGCCATCAGGATCAACCCGTTGGCATGGCCTGGCAGCGGCGGGCCGTAGTCGAACGCGAGATCCGCCTCGGGGTCGAAGGCCAGCGGGCGCAATCCCGACGGCGCGACCCGCTTCTCTGCGCGGATCTGCGCCATCGCGGAGTCGGCGGCGTCACGGTCATAGATTTCGGGCGTG
Source organism: Paracoccaceae bacterium (assembly GCA_049694515.1). GTDB lineage: Bacteria > Pseudomonadota > Alphaproteobacteria > Rhodobacterales > Rhodobacteraceae > JADQCB01. Next base: position 838 of record JBAVQZ010000315.1, read on the forward strand.
AACCCCGCCAGGCCGAGGATTACAGCCCGGTCGCTGGCATGTCCGACCCCGGTGAACGCCAGTGAGCCGTGCAGCGAGGCGCGCAACCCGTGCGCGTCGAACGGCGAGGCGCGCAACAGGTCCAGAAACCGCTCGGCCGCAACCATCGGCCCCATCGTGTGCGACGAGGACGGGCCGATGCCCACCTTGAACATTTCGAAGACCGAAAGAAACATGCGTGGATTAATCCTTGGGGCGGGGTGTTTGTCGGGCCGATGGGCCGTTTCGGACAGGCGCCGAGCGTTTCGCAGCCATGCCCCCGCGTCAAGGGCAAAGGTGCGGCGCCGGCCCCGGAATTGGACGAATCCGGCCCCGCCGGGTATGCTGCGCGCATCGCGTCATGAGAGAAGTCGCAGCAGTGATGACCTGTATCCGCTCTCTCCGGCCCGTCTTGCCGGGCGTTCTGGCCGCGCTTCTGGCATTTCCCGTCGCGGCGCGGGCGTCCTATGTCGCGTTCCGGTGCACCTCTGCCGATGAAACCGTCTTTCTGCAGGGCGGCCACATCCCCGGCCGCATTGTGCTGACCCCGAGGGGTGGAAACGGCAAGCCAGTGCAGGGGCCTGTCACGCTGGAGTCGTCCGAGCTGCAGGTCGAAAGGCACGAGAGCGCGCTGTTGTCCCGCGATCTCGGCGGTTGCTGCGGGGACGGGCTGGGGATGGTGACGTCGCAGACTCGCACGCGGGAGCTTTTCGTGATTCGGCGGCGCGACGGCGCACCCTTTCCCGCCGGCCTGGAGGGACTGGCCGATGACCGCAGGCGCCTGGAACTTCCATTGCTTTGCCTCACCGAAGCGAACGGCATGGGCATGTGCCAGTTGGCCTGCTCGCAAGACGCGCCCGATCAACCCGACTGACGTTCCGCGGCGCGTTGCGGCGCTGCCATTCGATCCCGCGCCCGGGTCAAACACTTCCGGCCCGCGGCCGACGCAATTGCCCCTCGCAGCCCTGCGCCAGTTTCCCTATAACACCGGGGAACAAGACAGGAGACGAGCCATGACCGGAGAGCTTTCCCCGATCGACAAGGCCAAGTTCGTGGCCGCCAAGCGCGCGGTGGAGTATGTCGAGGACGGCATGAGGGTCGGCCTCGGCACCGGCTCGACCGCCGCCTGGATGGTTCGCTGCCTGGGCGAGTTGGTCCGCGAGGACGGTCTCAAGATACGCGGCGTTCCCACATCCACGCGCACGGCCGAGCTGGCCCGCCAGGTCGGGATCGAGGTCATCTCGCTGGACGAGGCCAAGTGGTTGGACATCACCATCGACGGCGCCGACGAGTTCGACGGCGACCTGAACCTGATCAAGGGCGGCGGCGGCGCGCTGTTGCAGGAAAAGATCGTGGCGACCGCCTCGGACCAGATGATCGTAATCGCCGACCGGGCCAAGGAAGTGGCGCAGCTTGGCGCCTTCCCCCTGCCGGTCGAGGTGATTCCCTTTGGCTGGCAGACCACCAAGGCACTGATCGAGGAGATGCTGATCAATCTGGACGTGCTGGGCCGCGACACCACGCTGCGGATGAACGGCGACGCCCCCTACGTGACCGACGAGGGAAACTACCTGGTTGATATGCATCTGCGCCGCATCGGCAATGCGCGCCAGATGGCGCTGGTGATGAACCAGATCCCCGGCGTGGTCGAGAATGGCCTGTTCATCGACATCTGCGACATCGTCGTGGTCGGCGAGGGTGACGGCCGGGTCGTCGTACGCGACATCAACGCCGGCACCGTCGCGGAAGAGAAGATAGACTTCCTGGAAAACGACAACCTCTTTTCGGATATGTGAGGGCAACGGTCAGCATGGCATTCGACTACGATCTTTTCGTCATCGGCGGCGGCTCGGGCGGCGTACGCGCGGCGCGGCTGGCCTCGAGCGAGGGCGGCGCGAAGGTGGGCCTGGCCGAGGAATACCGGATGGGCGGCACCTGCGTGATCCGCGGTTGCGTGCCCAAGAAGTTGATGGTCTTCGCTTCGGGCTATGCCGAATCCTTTGCCGACGCCCGCGCCTATGGCTGGGACGTGACCGCCGGCGGGTTCGACTGGCCGTCATTCCGCGCCAAGCTGCACACCGAACTGGACCGGCTGGAAGGGATCTACCGCGCCAACCTGCAAAAGGCGGGGGTGGAGATTTTCGACGCCCGCGCGGTGCTGGAGGACGCCCACACGGTCAAACTCTCCACCGGCGAGCGGTTCACCGCGAAACATATACTGGTGGCCACCGGCGGGCGTCCCTTCGTGCCCGAGATCGAGGGGGGCGAGTACGTCATCACCTCGAACGAGGTTTTCCTTCTGGACGAGCTGCCGAAATCCATCCTGATCGTCGGCGGCGGCTACATCGCCTGCGAATTCGCCTGCATCCTGAACGGGCTGGGCGTGCATGTGACGCAGTATTACCGCGGCGCGCAGGTCCTGCGCGGCTTCGATGAAGAGGCGCGCGGCCATGTCGCCGAGTTGATGAAAGAGCGCGGCGTCAATCTTCATGTCGGCACCGACGTGCTGTCGATCAGCAAGGCCGAAGGCGGATTCGCCGTCAAGGCCGCCGACGGGCGCGAGGATGTCTATGAAAAGGTGCTCTACGCCACCGGCCGCAAACCCAATACCGAGGGTCTGGGGTTGGAAGAAGCCGGGGTGACGCTGGGCCGCTGGGGGCAGATCGCGGTCGACGATTACTCGCAAAGCTCGGTGCCATCAATCTATGCGGTGGGTGACGTGACCGACCGCGTGAACCTCACACCGGTGGCCATCCGCGAAGGCGCGGCGTTTGTCGAGACGGTATTCAAGGCCAACCCGACGAAACCGGATCATGAGCTGGTGCCCGGCGCGGTCTTCACCCAGCCCGAGCTGGGCTCGGTCGGCCTGACCGAGGAACAGGCGCGCGAGCGCGAGCCGATCGAGGTCTACTGCAATTCCTTCAAGGCGATGCAGTCGGCCTTCGCCGGACGGCCCGACCGGGTGATGATGAAGCTGATCGTCAGCCGCGACAGCCGCAAGGTTCTCGGCTGCCATATCGTCGCAGAGCATGCGGGCGAACTGATCCAGCTGGCCGGCGTCGCGCTGAAGATGGGAGCGACGAAAGAAGATTTCGATCGGACGGTTGCGGTCCATCCCACGATGGCCGAGGAATTGGTGACAATGAAGGCGCCGGTCCGAACGGCTTGAATTCCGCGCCCCGGCGACCACCTTGAACGAAACGATTGCATGACGCGAAAAGGGAAATGAACCGATATGGCAGGTAACAACGGCGGACCATGGGGG
>JBAVQZ010000316.1:0-1501 GCA_049694515.1 Paracoccaceae bacterium
TTTCCGCACGGCTCGCGGCATGTGCGGTTTTGGGGATATTTGTGCAGTCTTGCATTTTTATGCTTTTTGTCTACTTTTTTATATCCGGACCGGCAAAGGATCGGGACATGTTCAGGATCGGAAAAAACATGCAGTTGGGCGAAAAACCGACGGATGCTGACACTTTGGTGGACTTCGCCTGTGTGCTTGCCGATCTGGCGCAGCCCATGTCGCTGGAGTATTTCCGGCAGAAACTCTCGGTAGAGCTCAAGGCGGACCTGTCGCCGGTGACTCTGGCCGACCGGTGCATCGAAACCGCCATGCGCGAGCGAATCCAGCAGACCTATCCCGGCCACGGCGTTTTCGGCGAAGAACATGGCAAGGCCAATATGGGCAGCGCGCATGTCTGGGTGCTGGACCCGATCGACGGCACCCGGTCCTTTGTTACCGGGATGCCGACCTTCGGCACGCTGATCGCGCATTTGGAAAACGGGTTCCCGACGATCGGTGTCATTTCGATCCCGCCGACCGGGGAAAGGTGGGTCGGCCGCGCCGGTGAGGTGACACGTTTCGGCGGCGCAGCCTGCCGCGTGAGCAACTGCATGTCTTTGGCCGACGCCCTGATTTATACGACTTCGCCCGACAACTTCGACGCGGCCGGGCTGGCGCTGTTCGACCGCGTCACCAAGCAGTCCGCCATGCGGCGGTTCGGCGGAGATTGCTATTGCTACGGATTGCTGGCGTCGGGTCATATCGACGCCGTGATCGAGATGAACCTCGAGCCCTACGATTTCATGGCGCTGGTGCCGGTCGTCGAGGGGGCGGGCGGGGTCATCACCGACTGGGAAGGGCAGGCGCTGCGCCTCGGCTCGGATGGCCATGTCGTGGCGGCGGCGACACCCGCACTGCATGCGGAGATCCTGGAGACGATGCGCGCATAGCCATCACCGGTGCTGTCCCCCGTGTCGGTCCGGATCTTACGGTATTCAGTGGCTGGAAGCCCAACCGCTTCGTTGAAAGCCCATTTCCGGAGTTTGTGGAGAAAGGGCCGCTCTCGGGCTGCTCCGTTGGTATTCAAGGGCAACGGCCTCTTGTCACGAATGGAAGATCGCGCTGCAATTAAATATCTGAAATAATAAACAAAAATGCAACTTCTTGACTCGACCAAGTTTCTCTCGGCGAATTTGGAAATCAGTCGCTTCCGTGCTTTTCGTCTGCGGCACTGCCGTCAGGTTCGGCGTCGGCCCCTTCCTGACAAGCCGGAGCGCCTTCGGCTTGCCTGTCGGACGGCCTTCGAGATGGGGGTCTTCTAACCCCGGCGGCGCCGCCGCCGGCCGCCCGAAGCGCCGTCATCGCCGATATTGAAGAAGACCTGCGGCAGGGTCACGATCTTCTTCAGTTCGGGGAAGGCATCGGTGGCATGGGGCAACGCGTTCGCATTGACGAAATGTTCCTGGAAACGCGGCGCGATGGCGGTTTCCACCTTGTGTATCTGCCGCACCAGCGCCTCGACCTCCGCCCG
>JBAVQZ010000317.1:0-4140 GCA_049694515.1 Paracoccaceae bacterium
CGCATAGGCCGTGTGGCTGTGCCCGACCGAGCGCCACCAGAGCACCGGCATGACCGAGGTCCAGTCGCTCAGCCCGACCGAGAAGGCGGGCAAAGCGTAGGGCGTGTCGTTCAGACCCTCGACCGAGCTTTCATCGACATCCTTGCCGCTGCCCATCGCCGTGCCCTTCATGATCGGCTGGGTCGCGGTGCGGTGATCCCAGCCGACGATGTTGCCCGCGTCGTCCAGCCCGATCGTCGCGCGATGCGCCGCCATCGGCCGGTAATAGCCGCCCTTCACGTCATCCTCGCGCGTCCAGACCAGTTTCACCGGCCGGTCGCCGCCCAGCGCAGCGAAGGCCAGCGCCGCCTCGACGTTGTAATCGGCGTCGGTGTTGGCGCGCCGCCCGAAAGAGCCGCCGGCATAGACGGTGACTACCTCGACCTGCTCCGGCTTCAGACCCAGCGTCTTTGCAACATAGGGCTTGGTCAGGCTCGGGAACTGGCAGCCGTCATAGATCTTCACGCCGCTTTCCGTCGGCTCGATCGTGCAGTTTTCGGGCTCCATCGGCGCATGGGCCAGATGCGGCAGCAGGAACTCGGCCTCGACCGTCTTGGCGGCGCGCTTGATCGCCGCCGTGCTGTCGGCGCGGGTCACGCCTTCGCGGGCCTCGAACATCGGGTCGTCCAGCAGCGCCTTGTGCTCGGCGATGATCTTGTCGGTCGAGCGGGTCTCGGCATCGGCGAAATCCCAGTCCGCCGTGATCTTGCCGCGCGCGTCGATCGCCGCCCAGGTCGTCTTGCCGTAAACGGCGACGCCCGCGCCGTTCTTCAGCGCCTTGGCGTCGATAAAACCCTGAACGTCCCGCGCGCCGGAGGCATCGAAGTTTTTCAGCTTGCCGCCGAACTTCGGCGCGCGCAGCAGCACCGCATAGACCATGTCCGGCAAACGCACATCCATCGCGAAGATCGCGCTGCCGTCGGTCTTGCCGGAATTGTCCTTGCGCGGCAGGTCCGGATTGCCGATCAGGGTGAATGTCGACGGGTCCTTCACCGCGGGCTCCTCGGGCGGGGTGAGTTTCGCCGCGGCAGCGGCGAAATCGCCATAGGGCGCGCTCTTGCCGCCGGCTTTCAGAACGCCCTTCTCGACGGTGATCGCCGACGGATCGACGCCCCATTCCTGCGCCGCGGCCTGCACCAGAACGGCCCGCGCCCCGGCGCCTGCCTTGCGGTACTGCATGTAGGAGTTGGCCATAGAGGTCGAGCCGCCGGTGCCCTGCGCGCCGAACAACAGGTTGGCGTAAAGCTTGTCGTTGGCCGGCGCGAACTCGAACGCGATGGTCTCCCAGTCGGCGTCCATCTCCTCGGCCACCAGGGTGGTCAGGCCGGTGGTGGTCCCTTCGCCCATCTCGAAATGCTTCAGCACGACGGTCAGCGTGCCGTCATCGGCGATCTTCACGAAGGGGTTGATCTGCGCGCTTTCAGGGCCCGCGGCCAGCGCGCCGGACGGGCTGTAGCCCACGACAAGGGCGGCGCCGGATGCGGCGGCGCCGGTCAGGAAACCGCGGCGGGTGGTCTGCATACGCATGGTTCAGCCCTCCATCATCTTCGAGGCCGCGTGGATCGCGGCGCGGATACGTTGGTAGGTCGCACAGCGACAGGCGTTGCCTGCCATGTAGCTGTCGATGTCATCGTCAGTCGGCTTGGGGGTTTCCTTCAGCAGGCCGATGGCCGACATCATCTGGCCCGACTGGCAATAGCCGCACTGCACCACGTTCAATTCGCGCCAGGCTTGCTGGACGGCGGCAGCCTCCTTGCCGCCGACGCCCTCGATCGTGGTGATCGTGTCGCCGTCGCGAATGCTGTCGATATAGGTCTGGCATGAGCGCACGGGCTGGCCGTTCAGGTGGACGGTGCAGGCGCCGCAGGACGCCACACCGCAACCGAACTTGGTGCCGGTGAGGTTCAGCTCGTCGCGCACGACCCAAAGAAGCGGCGTGCCCGGCGCCGCCTCGACGCTGTGCTTTTCGCCGTTGATGGTCAAACTTGTCGCCATGACATTTCTCCCGATCGTTATTGTGTTTCCGGCCGGCAAGGGGTGGTCCGCCCGCGGCGGCCGCCTCGTGTCGGATGGCATGTGAACCGTTCGTTCTACGTGTGAAATGCTAGGTGGCACGAGGCCCCGGGCAATGCCGCGGCGGCAAAAAATACCCTCGAAAGAAACCGCACGATCCGGTCGCCGGGTCGCTATGTATACCGTCGTGTGCCCTTAATCCTCGGAAATTATTGAATTTTAACGCTTTCCGACCGACGAGATTGCCGCTAGGTTATGCCAACCACGCCGGAGCTGCGCCCCATGACCCCGATCGAAGACCATCCCATGCGCTATGCGCTTGCCAACGAGCTTCACGCCCGGCCCTTCCCGGTGCTGGACGCGCCCTGCCACGTCGCGTTTCTGGCGATCAAGCGGGTGGGCGACGCCGCGAACCGAAACCGCGCCGACGACCGCGCGCATCTGCTGGAACTGCTGGACCGCTTCGGGGCGCAGCACCCGCAACCTGACGCCACGCATTTCTTCGGCCCGATGGGCAAGCACAAGCTGAAATGGGAAAGCCACACCGAATTCGTCACCTACACGGTGTTTTCCGAAGGCGTCACTGACCGGCCATTCGACCCGCGGGCCTTCGAGGTGTTTCCCGCAGATTGGCTGAGCCGCGCGCCGGGACGGCGCATCACCTCGGCCCTGATCCGGATGGAGACGGTCGAGGCGGGGGAAGAGGCCGACAAGCAGATCGCGCAGCGGATGAACGACTGGTTCGTGGCCGACAGCCTGGCGTGTTCCAACGTGTTGGACGGCAGCGCGGTCATGGCGTCGGATTTCCGGATCGACAGCGCCGGGCACATGCGGTTCGCCCTCTTCATCCGACCAGGCACCGGCGCGCGCCGCGTCGGGCGCATCGCGCAACGCGTGACCGAGATCGAGACCTACAAGGCGATGGCGATGCTGGGCCTGCCGCGCGCGCAGAAACTGTCGCGTCGGATGGCCGAGATCGACACCCAGCTGGCCGAGCTGGTGGGTGACATGACCGGTGGACAGCACAGGCCGGAGGAAACGCTCAAGGCGCTGTTGGGGATTTCGGCCGAACTGGAAAGCATGATGGCGCAGGCCGCCTTCCGCTTCGGCGCGACCGGCGCCTACGAGGCGCTGGTCAACCAACGGATCGAGGTGATGCGCGAGGAGCGGTTCCAGAACCGCCAGACCTTCCGCGAATTCATGATGCGCCGCTTCGACCCTGCGATGCGGACCGCCAAGGCCACCGAGCGGCGGCTGGAGAACATGACCGCGCGGGCCACGCGGGCGGGTGAGCTTTTGCGCACGCAGGTGGATGTGGACCGCTCGGCCCAGAACCAGAAGATCCTGCGCAGCATGGACCAGCGCGCCGACATGCAGCTTCGCCTGCAGGAGACGGTCGAGGGGTTGAGCGTCGTGGCGATCAGTTACTACGCGGTCAGCCTGGTGGGCTACATGGCCTATCCCCTGGCCGAGCCCACGGGACTCGGCAAGGGGATGCTGACCGCGATCATCACTCCGCCGGTTGTGCTTGTGGTGTGGCTGCTGATCCGGCGGATACGCCGGCGGATCCACTGAGGCGCAGCACACGGTCCATCGCCACCGCGCCGCCGGCAATCGCAGTTATGGCCAATATCGCCGCCAGGCTCAACGTCGGCACCCCGGAAAGTCCCGCGCCCACTGTGCAGCCGCCGGCCAGCACGCCGCCCACACCCATCAGCACCGCGCCCGCCATATAGCGGCCCGTTTGCGCCGGGGCCTCGAAGCTTTGCCATTGGAAGCGTCCGGCGAAAAGCGAGGACAAAGCCGCGCCGGCCAGCACGCCCCCGATGATGCCGACGCCGAACCTGGCCGGGATCGAGGTGGCGGCGACGCCCCAGAACAGCGTATCCGCCGAGGACGAGGTGAAGGACAGGCTTTCCATCGCGATCGGATCGAAATCGTCATAGAGCACGAAGCCCGTGCCGGCCCAGCCCAGTGGAACCAGCAGGCCCAGCAGGGCCGCCAGAACCAGCGTCCTCTTTGAAGCGCCCGAGCGCAGCGCGACGGCCAGCGCCGGGATCGCGATCGCGGCCGTCCAAAGCCAGGCGC
>JBAVQZ010000318.1:0-2648 GCA_049694515.1 Paracoccaceae bacterium
AGGGTCCGCAGGCCGGCGGCCCTGCCGCGACCGGCGGCGGCAAGCCGACCTGGGCGCAGGAAGGCATCCCCGAAGTGGAGCTTGGACGCCTGAGCGTCGCGCGCTCGCCCGACAAGGTGCTGGACCGCGCGTATGAGGAGGCGCTCGCCGGCCTCTCGCCCGAGATGGTGTCTTTCTACAGCCTCAGCCTGGACGACGCGATCGAGGAACTTTCGCTGAACTGGGACAACGTGACGCTGATCGACTCGCCGCTGCAAAACCTCGCTCTTCTGAAGGACGCGCTGGACGGGACGTCCGTGCTGACCACGATGGGGGTGACCAATGACGTCGACACGCTGATGGCGGTGTTCCTGGGGGTCGCGTCGGACAAGACGGTTCCGATCTCGACCGACACGGTGATCGCCGTGACGACGATTCTTGGAACGCCTGTCACTGGCACCGAAGCCGAGGCGCTGGCCGCCGACGCTGAAGCGGTCCGCATCGCGGTTCTGGCCGGGCACGGCTGACGGACAAGCCCCGCCGCGTACATTCTGCGCGGCGGGGGTTTTCCGCGGGATCGGAACAGTATTCAACCGGAGAGAAAAATGAAGAGATTTGAGGCTTTGTCCGGCCGGAGCGCGCGTGTCGGGCTGTCCGCAATGGCGGTGGCTGCGGTTCTTGCGGGCGGCCTTTTGCTGCGCCCCTCGGCCGAGGCGTTCTGGGTCGCCCACGCCCAGACACATGATGACGGTGGCGATCATGAGGGTGGCCCGAAGGGCAAGGGCGGCCAGGGCGCTGGCCACGATGGCGGTGAAGGCGGTCACGATGGCGGTGAAGGCGGCCACGATGGCGGTGAAGGCGGTCACGATGGCGGCGAAGGCGGCCAGAACGGCAAGGGCGCGCAAGGCGGCAACGGACAGGGCGCCGGAAAAGGCCAGCAGGGCGCCGGGTCCGGCGGCGGACGGCCCGTCTGGGCCGGCGAGGGCATTCCGGAAGTGGAGCTTGGCCGGCTGAACGTCGCGCGTTCGCCGGACCATGTGTTCGTCCGCGCCTATGACGAGGCCCTTGCCGCGATATCCCCGGCGATGGTGGATTTCTACAACCAGTCGCTCGACCAGATGATCTATGACCTGTCGATCAACTGGGACACGGTCTCGATCATCGACTCGCCGCTTCAGAACCTCGCGTTGCTCGAGGACGCGCTGGACGGAAATCTGGCCGCGCTGAACGCGCTGGGTATCACCAACGACGTCGAGACACTGATGGCCGCCTTCCTCGGCACGGCGTCGGACAAGACTGTGCCGATCACCACCGACACGGTGATCGCCGTGACGACGATCCTTGGTGCGCCGGTGACCGGCGCCGAGGCACAGGCGTTGGCGGCGGATGCCGAAAGTGTCCGCGTGGCGATCCTGGCGGGGCATGGCTGACTGTCATCATTCTGCAACAACAAGCGGCCGGAACCGGATGATCCGGGTCCGGCCGTTGAAACGATTCCGGTAAAGTCGGAATCTTGACATCGAGTTCGAGGGAGCAGGTCAGATGACTCAATTCATTTCAAGAGCTTCGCTGGCGTTTGCCGCCGCGCTGGGCTTTCTGGCGATGGGCCAGCAGGCGGTTGCGCAGCAGGATTCCGGCCTGTTCGGCAAGCGCGTCGCCAGCGTCACCTATGGCCGCTATGTCCGGCTGGAGTTCGGTGTGGCGAGCCCGTCGCCCGACAACGGCTTCTGGCGACCGCCCGGTTACCCCGCCGATCCGAAAATCAATTTCGACCTGAACGGCGGCGACACTGGGTTCGGCGCCGTCGCGATGGGCTTCGACTGGATGAACGGATTCCGCGGCGACATCTCGCTGACGATGACGGGCAATTCCGACATATCGGGTCCCTGTTCCAGCGCATCGGACGGGTCGCCCTGCGACACCGGTGGTTCGGACAATCACGCGGATATTTCCGACGCGTCAGTGCGCACGACGGCCGTGATGGGCAACCTGTTCTATTCTCCGCTGGAACAGCAGGGCAGCAATTCCGTCTTTCAGCCCTTTCTCGTGGCAGGGCTGGGCATTGCCAACAACCATGTCGGTCGCTGGACGCGCGAAAATGACAGCCTGGGCGCCGGTGGTGTGACGCGGACCTTCAAAGGGGCAAGCAATACCGACCTGGCCTGGTCGCTGGGGCTCGGCGCGTCGTGGCAGGTCACGCGGCCCGGGAAATGGCCGGTGATCGTCGAGGCATCCTGGCGCTACTACGACTTCGGCATGGCCGAAGGCGGGGCGACACCCGTCGGCGGCAGCGGCGGAACGCCGGTGCAGCCGCTGACGTTCGACCACCGCGATCAGGTGTTCAGCATCGGCGTGCGGGTTCCGCTGCAACGCTTCTGAAACGGCGCGGCGGGCCGTGGGCGGCCCGCCCGTCACTGCTGGATGCTCTCCAGGTACCGCGCCAGGTCCACCAGCGGTTTCGGCGTCGGCGTCATGATGCCGTCGCCGCTGTCGAAAAGCACGGTCGGCCCCTGCATCCGCGCGCCGAATTCCGGCATCATCTCGCCCGCCCGGTCGCGCCGCTTGTAGCCGTCGATATGGCCCATTACGCGCGCCCAGGGAAAAACCCCGCCATTGCGCGCCGCGATCCGGGTCAGATCGGCCGGGGCAGGGTCGAGCCCCCCGGCCGC
>JBAVQZ010000319.1:0-2942 GCA_049694515.1 Paracoccaceae bacterium
TTCGCGGAACAGCACGAAGTCGATATTGGCGGTGCCTTCCTGCCCCGAGGGGGCGGTCAGGACGGTGAAGATCGACGGGTCGGGGTGGTCGAACAGGATGGCGCCGACGGGCGAATAGGTCCGCAGGTCGTATTTGTAGGGCGCGTAATTGCCGTGCCAGGCCACCACGTCCAGCGGGCTGTGGCCGATCCATGTCTCGTGGAACTGGCCGCACCACTTGATGACCACGCGGGATTTCGCCTCGCGGTTCTCGAAGGCGGCGACGGGACATTTGAAGTCGCGCGGGTTGGCAAGGCAGTTGGCGCCGATCGGCCCACGGCCGGGCAGGTCGAATTTCTGGCCGTAATTCTCGCACACGAAGCCGCGGGCTGGGCCCTCGACCAGCTCGACGCGGAACACCATGCCGCGCGGGATGATGGCGATCTCCTTGGGCTCCAGGTCGATGATCCCAAGCTCGGTGCAAAAGCGCAGGCGCCCCTCTTGCGGAACGACCAGAAGCTCGCTGTCGGCCGAGAAGAAATACTCGTCCTCCATCGACTGCGTGACCAGGTAGATATGGCTGGCCATGCCGACCTGGGTGTTCACGTCGCCCGCGGTGGTCATCGTGCGCATGCCGGTCACGAAGGTCAGGGCCGCATCGCCAACCGGCACAGGATCCCAGCGGTACTGGCCCAGCGAGATCACGTCGGGGTCCACGTTCGGCGCGGATTTCCAGTAGGGCAGGTCGATCTTCGCGAACCGCCCGGTATGCTTGACCGAGGGACGGATGCGATAGCACCAGGTCCGTTCGTTCTGACCACGCGGGGCGGTGAAGGCCGTGCCGGAAAGCTGCTCGGCGTAAAGGCCGTATTCGCATTTCTGCGGGCTGTTCTGGCCCTGCGGCAGCGCACCGGGCAGCGCCTCGGTCTCGAAGTCGTTGCCGAAGCCGGGCATGTAGCCCTCATGCGTGCCCGTCGCGGATGTGGCGCGGATCATGCCGCGCGGCGTGTCCTGGGTGTTCATGGCGCATCTCCTCCGGGCTGTCGGGCGGTCCCGGCAGCTCGGCCGGGACGCAGCGCAGCTTATCGTTGCAAATGCAACGAAGTCAAGATCGCGCGTTTCCTCCGCTGGCCGTCAGGCTTGCGCGCCGAAGCCGTGGCGCAGCACCGTGAAGCCGAAGATCAGCATCGAGGCCAGCGTCAGGAACGAACCCGTCACCGCCAGCATCTCGCCCCGTTCGGTGAGCGCGAGGACGATCCCCGGAATCATGATCATGACGCCGAGCGCTGCGACGACGAAATGGATCTTCGCCAGCCCCGCCTCGGCGGCGGCGGGTGTCAGGCGGTAATAGACGCCGAACAGCCCCATGCTGACCCAGCCGACGAGGTTCAGGTGAGCATGCGCCGGATACAGTTCGTGATCGCCCGAAGCCGCCATCTGGATGCCCCAAAGCATCCCGATGGTCACGCAGAGCACGGCGAACGCGAAGAAATAGAACGCGATTCCTCTCATCTTTCAGTCCCTTCCGATACTTTTTTGGCCGTGCCGAAATCGACGCGGCGAAAGTCAGGATACTCCTTTTTTCGCAAGTCGTATTAATGTTTCTCGTGGCCGCCGCGCGGGCGCGCATCGGGCGCTTGACGGGATCGGTGCAGATGCAATGATCGGCGCATGAGCGATTTCGACCTCGACGCCTTCCTGCCCTATCAACTGGCCGTGGCCGCCGCCCGCGTCAGCCGCGGCTTCGCCGAGCGGTATCGGGCCGAGTTCGGCCTTTCGATTCCCGAATGGCGGGTGCTGGCGCATCTGTCGCAAAGCGGCGCGGTCAGCGTGCGCGAGATCCACGCCAGGGTGGACATGGACAAGTCCAAGGTCAGCCGCGCGGCCGCCCGGCTGGAGGCCGATGGCTATGTGCTGAAGCTGCCCGACGCTGCGGACCGCCGGCTGGTGCGGCTGAGCCTGACCGAGGCGGGCCGCGCGCTGGTGGCCCGCATCCTGCCCGTGGCGATGCAATACCAGGACGAACTGCTGGAGTCGCTCGGGCCTGCGGCGGCGGATTTTCGCGCCGCGCTGCAACGGCTGATGAAGGCGTGATCCGGGCGACGCGGCGTCATGTTGTGCAGGACGGTCTTGCGGGCGTAGAGATGTGGCAAGGGCAATTTCTGACACGGGAGGAACCGGCATGACCGGGATTGTGATTCTGAGCGGGGCGCGCACCGCGATCGGCACATTCGGAGGGGCGCTGGCAGGCACGCCGCCGATCGAACTGGGCACCGTCGCTGCCAAAGCCGCGCTGGAGCGCGCCGGGGTCGAGGGCGGCCGGATCGGCCACGTGGCCTTCGGCCATGTCATAAACACCGAGCCGCGCGATATGTATCTTTCGCGCGTCGCGGCGATTCAGGCCGGCATTCCCGACACCGCGCCCGCGATGAACGTGAACCGGCTGTGCGGCTCGGGTGCGCAGGCCGTGGTCTCGGTCGTGCAGTCGCTGGCGCTGGGCGATGCCGATTTCGGGCTGGCTGGCGGCGCCGAGAACATGAGCCGGTCGCCCTTCGCCCTGCCCGCGGCGCGCTGGGGCCAGAAGATGGGCGACGCGGAGGCGCGCGACATGATGCTGGGCGCGCTGAACTGCCCTTTCGGCACCGGGCATATGGGCGTCACGGCCGAGAATGTGGCGGGCGAGCATGACATCACCCGCGAGGCGCAGGACGCCTTCGCGCTGGAAAGCCAGACCCGCGCGGCGAAGGCGATCGCCGAGGGGCATTTCAAGGACCAGATCGTGCCGGTCGAGGTGCGCGTGAAGCGCGACATGGTGGCCTTCGACACAGACGAGCATCCCAAGGCGACCACGGCCGAGGCGCTGGCCGGGTTGCGGCCGGCCTTCCAGAAGAACGGCACGGTGACGGCCGGCAATGCCAGCGGCATCAATGACGGCGCGGCGGCGCTGGTGCTGGCGCGGGAGG
>JBAVQZ010000320.1:0-4412 GCA_049694515.1 Paracoccaceae bacterium
CTCCTACACCTGCCACAAGGGCCATGGTTGCGCCTGCAACGGATAGTTAAAGAGCGAACAGACCGGCTCCGATTTGGCTCAAGATGCAGAGCTTGCTCGTCGGCGGGGGCGAGCATTGTCAGTTTCCACACCAGGGTCTCGGCGTCGGGGGGCAGCTGTAGCGCCCGCATTCGAACCGGGCGGCCAGATTTTCTGAGACCAAGATGTCTCCAACATCCCGACCATCGACGCGGAGGTAACCGCAGCTGCGTCCATAATTGCACTCCCGTGTCCCTTCGGTGTCGGGCGGGCAGGCGCATCGCACCAGCTCAAGCTGGATGCTCACAGCCTGAGTGACGAGTTGGTTCAGCCGGCGTGTCGCCTGCTTGCCCAACCTTAGGCCAACATCACATCGCGGCTGAAACGTCTCCGGCGTGTTGAAGCCAACAAGCCTGGTCCCGGTTCCGTGGCCTCTCAGACGGATCGTGTCTCCGTCCGTCACGGAAAACTCCGACAGGCGCAGCTGTCGCGTTTCGTAATCGGGGTTGGCCGAGAGACCGTTGGAAGGGGAATCAAGCAAAGCATTTCCGCCCGCCAAGACCCCGATCACGAACAGGACCGCAAGTTGGACCGTGGCTCGGCGCGAACGCCATCCTGAACGTCTCTGCAGCCAGAAGCCTGTCCGCCGCTTGCGGGGGGCTCTTGCCGAGCGTTTGGACGAGCGTTGCGGCATTTCCCGCTGACCGAGGTTCATCCCGGTATCGTGTATCAGAAACGGCGAGAGCAGATCGGCAAGCTTCGCCTCTTGCTTCATGCTGAGCCGTGTGCCGGTCCCATAGCGTGCGAACCTGGCCTGCATGTCACTGAGGAAGCGGCGTTCCCAGCTGTTCAGCCGACTATTGCTCAGAGCAGCGTTCATCGCCGATTGGAGTCGTATTACATCTTCTTTGGATTTTCCCATCAAACGCATCGGGGCCGACGACTTGGCCTCGCCTCATCACTTTGTCGAATATGAGCCAAGAGATGTTTCGCTTGGTGGTTCAAAATCTAAAGGACGAAGATGGCCATTTTTCGATCAACATGAACACCAATAACAGGCACCCATTATTTGAAAATGATCTTTCAGCCGCTATCCGCGCAAGCTGAACGTTACAGGTTTGGATTCTACGAACGGAACGAAATAAAATATAAAACAAATACTTACACGACATCTCCGGGCGATATTTTCTTCTGTGCACCGCCCCGTGACAGCACTGTGGAAGCAACCGAGGCGCATCCAACGGTGTGGCGAAACCGCAATACGATAATTCGGCCGGAACCGTGTACGTGATGCGCCTGTACGGCCGGGTCATGTCCGGGTTTGGCGCGTGCAGGCGAAACGCTGATCAGAACCCGCGATATCGGCTAGAACGCGATCCGGTCGGCCATTCGCAGCGCAAGCGCTTCGATCGTGAGCGCCGGGGCCTCTCCGCCGCCGCTGGAGGGGAAGATGCTGGCATCGGCGATGTAGAGGTTTTCGTGGTCATGGGATCTGCCGTTCGCATCCACGACCGACTCCCCGGAATCGTGACCCATCCTGCAGGTTCCGAAAACATGGGTTGCGGCGAACCGGTCCCGGGAACTGATCTCCTCGCGCAGATCTTCGACGCCGGCTTCGGCCAGGGTCGCCCGCGCGTGCTCGGCCATGAAACGCAGCAGCGTCAGGCTGTTTTCCGTCAGGACCGAACTAATCCGCGGCAAGCGCATGCCATGCGCGTCGCTCTGCCGGGGGTCGAGATCCACCCGGCTACGGTGGTCGGGCACCACTTCGGCTATTCCGCCGACGGATATCGCCGCACCGAACTCCCGGCGCATCCGGGCCTTGAAATCAGCGCCGAAGCCGTCGATCAGGCGCGAGCCGTAGGCGATCGGGCCGACAAGACCGGTTTCCTGGACGTGGGAATTGAAGCGGCATCCGCCCACCGCACCGGGAACGCTGTCGGGCGCGTTGAAGGTCCAGCAGATCGCGTCGGCGGGCAGCCCGGCATGGCTCATCCGCAGCCCGGGCGCGATCCCCGTGCTCGTCCAGGCCACCGTTTCCATGAAATTGCGCCCGACCTGACCGGATCCGTTGGCCAGGCCGTCCGGGGCCTCGGCGTTTGCGCTTGCCAGCAGAAGGCGCGGCGTCTGCACCGCGCCGGCAGAGAGAATCAGGGTCGGTGTCGGCTGGCGCCGCTGTTTGCCGCCACGGATGTAGTCCACCGCCTCTATGCGCCCGGTTTTGCCCGAAATGATCCGCGTGACCACGGCTTTGGTTTCGATCGTCAGCTTGCCCGTCGCTTCCGCGTGACGGATGAATGTCACATCACACGAGCCCTTGTCGCCCAGCGGGCAGCCGCGGCTGCAATTTCCGCAATAATTGCAGGCCGGGCGCCCGTCATAGGGCTGCGATAGCGCGAAACGGGAATTGGCCTGCCATTCCGTTCCGAGGCGCTTCCCGGCCTCGACCAGCCGGCGCGCGGCGGTATTGAGCGGGTGCGGCGGCAATGGAAAGGGGCCCGAGCGCCAGCGCGCGCCCTGCGCCCCGGGTCCGGCGACGCCGGTCAGATCTTCGCATTCCGCATAATAAGGCTCTAGATCGTCGTAAGAGAGCGGCCAGTCGGCCGCCGCACCGAGGCGCGCGCGCAGCCGAAAGGCGTCCGGATGCATCCGGTGGGCCTCGCCCACGAAATGCAGCGTGCTGCCGCCTATACCCTGAACGTGGGAATATCCTGGTTCTGGCATTCGCTTGCGGCCTTTCGCGAGCCGGCCGGCAACCACGTTCCAGGACGCGAGGTCTTCGTTCTCCGGGTCCAGATCGCCCAGATCGCCATAGCTGATCTTCGCTTGGCTTCCGGGCTTATCGGGGAAGAGGTGCCGTTCCCAGCCCGGGGTGTCGAGCGGATAGTCCCGTTCAGGCACAAAGCGTGGCCCCGCCTCGAGGAGCAGCACCTTCAGCCCCTTGTGACAAAGCCTCCATGCCGCAGCGGCGCCGCCGGCACCGGCGCCCACGACGACGGCGTCAAAGGATCCGCTCATATCCAGGGTGGCGGGTATCCCGCGGGTTGCGGCGACGGGTTGAGAGGAAATCCTCCGATCGATGCCGGGTCGGCGTAGTAGAATTCAATCGCAAGCAACCGCACTGCGAAGAAGAACGCGTGAGGGCCTTCTGCGGGATCGGCAGCTTCCATCCAGCGCAGGATGGCCACCTGGTCGCTCTGCGGCAGATCCCTGAAAGGAACGGTTCCGGTCTGATTGAGCCAGCCCGTCCCCCCCGCGAGCAATTGATCGAGCTTCGGCGCCTTCTCGGCAAAATCGGCGATGCTCTCATGCACCTTGAGAACGCTCGCCGCGGGAGAAAGATCATCCGCGGGCAACAGGATGTCGACAAAGGCCGCAAGCGTCGAAAGATCGAGCGGTTCGCCAGGTTGCGAAAATCCGGCACCGGGGCGGACGCCGCACAGCATGCCGCAAAGTGCGGTCAGCAGCGCGCGCCGTCGGTTCATGTGCATCTCGGGCGCCCCCAATGGACAATTCCCGGGTTCAAATGCGTCCGAAGCCAGGCCTAGTTGGGCGCGGCTTGCTGTTTCGAGCGACGCTCATCGATATCTCCGATGCTCTGCACACCGAGGTATCCGAGGCCCGATCCATCGAACCCGAGTTCGCCGCCAAGCGTGAAATAACTATGCGTCAGACCGCCGGTTCCAAACAACGTACCGTTCGCAAAGCTGTAGCCCAGCCCCAACTCGCCCCGCGTCTCGGTACCGCCGGTCACGCCGGTCAGTTTGATCGCGCGCGCGGATATCCCGTTGCGAAAGTTGAAATGGAAGCTCGCCTTGGCGCCGTTGAAATCGTTGTTCTTGTCCGTGCGACCGTGCAGCACGCCGAGCACGCCCTCGGGAGTAACGTCGCCTGCACCGAAGGTGAAATTGAAGCCGACAAAAGCCTCGGTCGTATCTCTCCCGGAATACATCGGGGACGGCGGTAGCGCTGTTCCTGCCGCCGCCGGAGACCCGATGGCAAACGACACCGTGACGGCAGCTGCTATGGTGGTCAGAGTGCGCTTCAATGGATGTCTCCCCTATCCAGATTGTTTTACCGGTGATTTTGATAAATCCGGAAAATACGCGCATGGTAATTGACGATCCGGTCAATGCAACCCCGGGCGCGCCAATCTCCCCAGCCTCTTGCCTCAAGTTTTCCGGCGTTCCCGCCAGAGGGTGAAGAGCCCGGCGCCGATCACGATGGCAGCGCCGATGGCGACGTTCGCCTCCAGCGACTCGTGAAACACCGTCAGCCCGATCGTCGAGGCGAAGACAAGCTGCAGATAGGCGAAGGGCTGCACGACGCTGGCCTCGGAGACCTCGTAGCACTTGATCAGCGTGAAATGTCCCAGCGCCCCGGTAATGCAAAGC
>JBAVQZ010000321.1:0-1528 GCA_049694515.1 Paracoccaceae bacterium
TTGATCCAGCCGAAGGTGTCGCCCAGGCTGATCACGTCGCCCGGCTTGATCGACTTGTCCAGCAGGATGATGACGCCCGAAACGAGGTTCGACACCACCTTCTGAAGGCCGAAGCCGAGGCCGACGCCAATCGCACCGGACAGCACCGCGAGTCCGGTCAGGTCGAAACCCACCGCCTTCAGCCCGATGAAAAAGGCAGAGCTGTAGAGCGCGATCTGGATGATCTTGACCACCAGCACCCGCATCGAGGGCGATATGTCCTCGTTCTCTTGAATGCGCGACGAGCTGGTCTGAGAGATCAGCCGCGCCACCGTGAACAGCAGTGCGGTGACCACCAGGGCCTTGACGACCGCCAGCGCGGTCAGCCGGAAATCGCCGAAATCTATGCCGATTCCGTCCAGGAAGGCGCGCGCCTCCTCGGTCAGGCCCAGGATGTAGAGCGTGACGTAAACCCAGAGCCCCCATGTCACCATCCGCCGCAGAAAGCGGTTGCGCACCAGCCGCGCCGCGAGGCTGACGATCAGCCAAGCCGTGGCCAGCGTCGCGATCAGCGTGACGAAATAGCTTCGTGAGGGCCATGTCGCCTCGCGCAGCACCCAGACGGCCAGCCAACTGAAAAGGACCAGGGCAATCAACCGGGTCCGTCTTTGCAGCACCACCAGCACGCGCAGCCGCCATTTCGGCCAGCCCTCCAGCGCGCGCATCCGTTCGCGCAAAGTGTCGCTGAAAGCCCAGGTGAAAAGCTGCGCGGCGCCGATCAGGCCCAGGATGATCAGGATCTGATAGAGCCGCCAGCCGGGGCTCATCAGACTCATGGCGAAGTCACCGGCCTGCATCAGAAGACTGTAAAGCTGTTCCATCAACCGGCCTGCATCCGCCTCCGACGCCGTTTTGGCAATTCCTATCATGGCACGCGCCGCAACGCCCCGACAAGTTGCATACCCTTGATAGCGGCGGGGCGAAGGGGTATCTGATCTGGCATGAAACGGATTTTCGACATGGACGACCGCGCCCGCCTGCCCTGGCGCTTCTTCGGCGCCACGCTGACGGTGCTCGCCCGCCTATGAGGCGCGACCAATCCCCCATGTCTGCACATCATTCCGAAAACCACCCGCGGGAGAGGACCAATGACCGCCCCGAAAACGCTCTATGACAAGATCTGGGATGCCCACCTGGTCGACGAGGCCGATGACGGCAGCTGCCTGATATATATCGATCGTCACCTGGTGCACGAGGTGACCAGCCCGCAAGCCTTTGAGGGTCTGCGAATGGCCGGCCGCACCGTCCACGCGCCGGAAAAGACGATCGCCGTGCCGGATCACAACGTCCCCACCACGCCCGATCGCGTCAACGGCATCACCAACGAGGAATCGCGCATCCAGGTCGATGCGCTTGACAAGAATGCGCGCGATTTCGGCGTGAACTACTACCCCGTCAGCGACGTGCGGCAGGGCATCGTGCATATCGTGGGGCCGGAACAGGGCTGGACCCTGCCGGGCATGACCGTGGTCTGCGGTGACAGCCACAC
>JBAVQZ010000322.1:0-3410 GCA_049694515.1 Paracoccaceae bacterium
ATTGAGAATTGGCCGAATCCGGGTTCTGCGGAGACCGCGCCATCCCGACGATGCCCCGCTCGAACGGCACGTCCGAGAACTCGGCCGGCAGGTCCGGCAGGTCCGAGCCGCCGCGCCCCGCCATTCGCGTATCGCCGCCGGCCTTGCCGAACTCCACGTCGCCGGTCTGCGCCATGAAGCCGTCGATCACGCGGTGAAACACCACCCCGTCATAGGCGCCGTCGCGGGCCAGCGTCGCCAGCCGCTCGGCCGCCTTGGGCGCGATGTCGTCCCGCAGATGGATGGTGATTGTGCCGTTGGCCTCGCCCGCGACGTCGATCTTCAGATCGGTGGCGAAGGCCGGGCCGGCGGCGATAAGCGCCAGCGCGAAAGCAAGTTTACGCATCGGCGGCCACCTTCACGCTGATCATGCGGTCCGGGTTCGCCGGCGGTTCGCCGCGGGTGATCGCATCGACATGCGCCATCCCATCGATCACCCGGCCATAGACGGTGTATTGCCCGTTCAGGAAATGATTGTCCGAGAAGTTGATGAAGAACTGGCTGTTGGCCGAGTTGGGATTGGCCGAGCGCGCCGCACCCAGCGTGCCCCGGTCATGCGGCAGCTTCGAGAATTCGGCCGGCAGGTCCGGCAGGTCCGACGCGCCGGTGCCGGCGCGGCGCAGGTCGAAATCCTTTTCGGCGTTGCCGTTGGCCACGTCGCCGGTCTGGGCCATGAAGCCCTCGATCACGCGGTGGAACACCACGTTGTCATAGGCGCCTGCTCGGGCCAGCTCCTTCATCCGCTCGACATGCTTCGGCGCGACGTCTGGCAGCAGCTCGATGGTGACGGGGCCGCCTGCCAACTCGACGATGATGGTGTTTTCGGGATCCTTGATTTCGGCCATCCGGGCCTCCTTTTCGAAAGATTTGCGCGAAACTAATGCGCGCGGCGGGCGAAGGGAAGGCATAAGGCGGGTTTGCGTGTTGACGCCTGCGTGTGCAATGAGGTGTATGACGGCAGCGCAAACCCCCAGCGGAGGATCTCAGCATGACTTGGAAGACCCTGGACGACCTGGACATGGCCGGAAAGGTCGTGCTGGTGCGGGTGGATATCAACGTCCCCGTCGAAGACGGCCGCGTCACCGATGCCACGCGGATCGAGCGTATCGTGCCCACGGTCACCGACATCCTCAAGGCCGGGGGAAAGCCGGTGCTGATGGCGCATTTCGACCGCCCCAAGGGCAAGGTCGTGCCCGAGATGAGCCTGAAGGTCACGATCCCCGCGCTGGAAAAGGCCTTGGGACATGGCGTGATCTTCGCCGAGGACTGCATCGGCCTGCCCGCCAAGCAGGCGGTGGCCGCGATGTCGCAGGGCGACATCCTGTTGCTGGAAAACACCCGCTTTCACGAGGGGGAAGAGAAGAACGACCCGATGATGGCCGCCTCGCTGGCCGCGCTGGGCGACATCTATGTCAACGACGCCTTCTCGGCCGCGCACCGGGCGCATGCCTCGACCGAAGGGATCGCACGGCTTCTGCCCTGCGCCGCCGGGCGGTTGATGGAGGCCGAGTTGAAGGCGCTGGAGGCCGCGCTCGGCGATCCCGAGCGACCGGCGGTGGCCGTGGTTGGCGGGGCCAAGGTCTCGACCAAGCTGGACCTGCTGGGCAACCTGGTGGGCCGGGTCGATTACCTGGTGATCGGCGGCGGCATGGCGAACACCTTCCTTGCCGCGCAGGGCGTGGACGTGGGAAAATCGCTGGCCGAGCACGACATGACCGGCACCGCGCGCGATATCATGGAGAAGGCCGAGAGGGCGGGCTGCGCCATCATCCTGCCCAGCGACGTGGTCGTGGCGCGCGAATTCAAGGCCGGCGCCGAGAGTCAGACCGTGCCCGACGACCGCTGCCCCGAGGACGCGATGATCCTCGACGCAGGGCCCGAGACGGTGGCGCGGATCGGCAAGGTGTTCGAGGCCTGCCGCACCCTGATCTGGAACGGCCCCCTCGGCGCGTTCGAAATCCCGCCCTTCGACGCCGCCACAAACGCGGCGGCAAGAAAGGCGGCAGAGCTGACCGAGGCCGGCGAACTGGTTTCGGTGGCCGGCGGCGGCGACACCGTCTCGGCGCTGAACAGCGCAGGGGTGGCCGACAAGTTCAGCTACATCTCCACCGCCGGCGGCGCGTTCCTGGAATGGATGGAGGGCAAGACCCTTCCGGGCGTCGCCGCGCTTGAGGCGGCCGGCGAATAGTCGAGGCCTGTTAGCGCGAAACCCATTGCGCGGGGGGTGCGCGCCTTTTAATCCCGTGCCGAAATCATTTTGCGAAAGGGAACAGCGCGATGAAATCCACGCGGATCGTCCAGAAAATCCTTGCCAATTACGAAGGCGAGACCCCCGGCGTGAAGGCCAACCTTTGCCGGATGCTGATGAACGGCAAGCTGGGCGGCACCGGCAAGATGATCATCCTGCCGGTCGACCAGGGGTTCGAGCACGGCCCCGCGCGCAGCTTCGCCCCGAACCCGGCGGGCTATGACCCGCATTACCATTACCAGCTGGCGATCGACGCGGGGCTCAACGCCTTCGCCGCTCCGCTGGGCATGCTCGAGGCGGGCGCCGACACCTTTGCCGGGCAGATCCCGACAATCCTCAAGGCCAACAGCGCCAACTCGCTGATGTCGCCGACAGCGGGCAAGGACCAGGCGATCACCGCCTCGGTCGACGACGCGCTGCGGCTGGGCTGCGCGGCGATCGGCTTCACGATCTATCCCGGCTCGGACTGCGCGCTGGAGATGTTCGAGGAAATCAGCGCGATGCGCGAGGAGGCCGCGGCCAAGGGCGTGGCCACGGTGATCTGGTCCTACCCGCGGGGCGAGGCGATCTCGAAGGACGGCGAGACCGCCATCGACATCGCCGCCTATGCCGCGCAGATCGCGGCCCTGCTGGGCGCGCATGTCATCAAGATCAAGCTGTCGACCGACCACCTGGAACTGGCCGAGGCAAAGAAGGTCTACGAGGCGCAGGGCATCGACATCGCCACCCAGGCGTCGCGGGTCAAGCACTGCATGGACGCGGCCTTCGCCGGGCGGCGGATCGTGGTGTTCTCGGGCGGCGCGAAGAAGGGCGAGAACAGCGTCTATGATGACGCCCGCGCGATCCGCGACGGTGGCGGCAACGGCTCGATCATCGGGCGCAACAGCTTCCAGCGCTCGCGCGAGGACGCGCTGGCGATGCTGGGCAAGCTGGTCGATATCTACAAAGGCAAGGCCTGACCTTTCCCGGGGAACGGTTTTCCGCGGGAAAACCGTGCCTCCGGCGGGGATATTTTGGCGGAAAAGAAGGTCCGGTCAGATCCGCGCGAGGATGGCCCGGGCATCCAGCCCTGTCACCGCGCCGGCCACCTGCCCGCGGCTTCCCTCGACGCGGGTGGCGACAT
>JBAVQZ010000323.1:0-5865 GCA_049694515.1 Paracoccaceae bacterium
GTGGTGATGTTCGCCATGCGCCCGGCCTGGGTGCGGGTAACGGCCGCCGACGGCACGGTGCTGCTTGAAAAGATCCTCGATGCCGGCGAGCGCTATGTCCTGCCCAAGACCGAGGAGCCGCCGAAGCTGCGCACCGGCTATGCCGGCGCGGTCTATTTCGCGGTCAACGGCACGGCTTACGGGCCGGTGGGCGAAGGGGCGTCGGTGGTCAAGAACGTGGCCTTGGGCGCGCAGGAACTGAAGCAGAGCTTCCAGGTGGCCGATCTGACGCAGGACCCCGACCTGGCCAGCGTGGTGGCCGAGGCGACGCAGGCCGAACCGGTGCAAGCGCCACAGGAGTGACGCGCCCCGTTGCCACAGCCCGCCACGGGGCCTAAGTATCCCTTTGAATCAGCAAGCCTGGGAGAGGACGAATGTCGCTCAATCCTGTGCGTCCGTGGCGGAACATCTATCGCCGCGCAGCGCGCCAGATCCATGTGGGGCCGGTGCCGGTGGGGGGGGATGCCCCGATCTCGGTGCAGACGATGACGAACACCGCGACCACCGATGTGAAGGCCACCATCGCGCAGGTGCAGGCCTGCGCCGAGGCGGGCGCCGACATCGTGCGCGTCTCCGCCCCAGACGAGGCCAGCGCGAAGGCGTTGAGGGAAATCGTGGCTGAAAGCCCGGTGCCGATCGTGGCCGACATCCATTTCCACTACAAGCGTGCGATCGAGGCGGCCGAAAGCGGTGCCGCCTGCCTGCGGATCAACCCCGGCAATATCGGTGACGAAAAGCGCGTGAAAGAGGTGATCCGCGCGGCGAAGGATCACGGCTGTTCGATCCGGATCGGCGTCAATGCGGGGTCTTTGGAACGGCACCTGCTGGAGAAATACGGCGAGCCTTGCCCCGAGGCGATGGTCGAGTCGGGACTGGAGCATATACGCATCCTGCAGGATAACGATTTCCACGAGTTCAAGATCAGCGTGAAGGCCAGCGACGTGTTCCTGGCCGCCGCCGCCTATCAGGGCATCGCCGAGGCCACCGATGCGCCGATCCATCTGGGCATCACCGAGGCCGGCGGGTTGATATCGGGCACGATCAAATCGGCGATCGGGCTGGGCAACCTGCTGTGGATGGGCATCGGCGACACGATCCGCGTGTCTCTTTCGGCCGATCCGGTCGAAGAGGTCAAGGTCGGCTACGAGATCCTGAAAAGCCTCGGCCTGCGCCACCGGGGGGTGAACATCATCTCCTGCCCGTCCTGTGCCCGGCAGGGCTTCGACGTGATCAGGACGGTCGAGATCCTCGAAAGGCGGCTGGAGCACATCAAGACGCCGATGAGCCTAAGCATTATCGGTTGCGTGGTGAACGGGCCGGGCGAGGCGCTGATGACCGATGTCGGGTTCACCGGTGGGGGCGCCGGCAACGGGATGGTCTACCTGGCCGGCAAGCAGAGCCACCGTATGTCGAATGATCAGATGATCGATCACATCGTCGAACAGGTCGAGAACAAGGCCGCCGAGATCGAGGCGGCCAGCGCGCAGGACGCGGCGGAATAGCGCCGCATCCCGCAAGCGGAGCGGATCAGTCGGCGCGGACCTCGCCGACGATCTGGCGCATTCCGTCCAGCGGCACATAGCCGCGCAGCATCTGGTCCTCCAGCACGAATGTCGGCGTGCCCGAGATCTGAAGGCGCTGCGCCAGCGCCATGTTCTGGCTGATCACCTTGTCGACCTCGGGGCTGTCCATCCGGGCCAGCACCTTTTCCGCGTCGAGGCCCAGCTTTCCGGCCAGTTGCGACAGGTTCGGCTTCGTCACCTTGCCACGGAAGGTGATCAGCGTGTCATGCGCCTTCTTGTAAACCTCGTCGCCCGCCATCTGAAGCGTCGCGATGGCAAAGCGCGCGGACAGTTCCGACTGCTCGCCCAGGATCGGAAACTCCTTGACGACGAAACGGATATTGCCGTCGCTTTTCACCAGCTCCTCGACCTCGGAATAGGATTTGCGGCAATAGGTGCAGCGGTAATCCATGAACTCGACCAGCGTCACGTCGCCCTCCGGGTTGCCGCCCACCCAGGAATGACCGTCATGGAAGATGCTGTCTGCGTTGGACTGAACCAACGAGGCGTCGCCCGCGGCCTGCTGATCGGCCTGGCGCTGTTGAAGCACGTCCATCGCGTCCACCAGCACCTCGGGGTTTTCCAGCAGATAGGCCCGCACCTCGTCGCGGAAGGCCTGTCGCTCGGCGTCGGTCATCGCACCCAGGTCGGTGGCGCGGGCCGGGGCGGCAAGGGTCAGCGCCGACAGTGCGGCGGCAAGGATCAGGCGGGTCATCGTCAATCTCTCCGTTCTCTGGCGGTCGGGCCGCGCTCGATATATTTCACACGCAGGGCGCGGCGGCAATCGGTGCCGCAGTCCCGTTACGACTTGTCGCGCATCGCGGCGACGATCTTTTCCAGCGCCGGGCGGGGCAGGGCGCCCCGCACCATCGTGCGGTCCATGACCAGCGCGGGCGCCTGCCCGAGGTCCAGTCGTCGCATCAGCGCAGGACCCGAAGCGACCGCGTCGATCACGTCCTGGTCTCCCATCCGGCGCATCACCGCCGTTGCGTCGAAGCCCAGCCGGTCGGCAAGCTGTGCCAGCGCTGCCGCGTCGGGCGCGGTTTCCATGTCAAATAGGGCGTCCTGCGCCCGCTTGTAGGCCTCGGTGCCCTCGACCTGAAGCACGGAGAGCGCGAACCCGGCGGCAATTGCCGCGCCGTCGCTGCTGCCCGGCGCCTCCCGCAGGATCAGGCGAAGGCCGGAATCGTCGTTCAGCATGGCGCGAAGGTCGGAAAGCATACGGGCCGCGCCGGGGCGCGTGTAGTCCAGAAAGGCCACGATGGTGACGTCGGCTTTTGCCGGTCCTTCGGTATAGGCCATCGGCGCGTGATAAAGCGCATCGGCATTCTCGTGCAGCAGAGCCAGGTCGGCATCGACATTTTCCTGGTATCCTTGCCGGTCCAGCGCGGCGAGGGCCTCGTCCAGCACATTTGGGTTGTCGAGCAGATAGGCGCGAATCTCGGCGCGGAAGGCGCGCCGCTCGGCAGTGCTCATCGCGGTGACGTCGAAGGCCTGCGCCGGAAGGGCGGCGGCGAGGATCGCAAGAAGGACCAGAGCGGACAGGGCAGGTCGGGTCATCAGCGTCTCTCAGCATTCTTTGCGGCGGCCAGAACATCCTGAGCGCGCAGCCAGCCCGAGGAGCCGCGCGGCAGCAGCCCTTCGGCCCGTTTCGCGTGAATCGCCGCATCCTTCAGCCGGCCCTGCACCGCGTAGCGTTCCGCCGTTGCAAGCGAGGCCATCCCGTCATTTCCGGCCCGCGCATGGGCCAGCGCCAGATCACGCAGCATGCGCGGGTCGAACGGATCGCGCGCGCGGGCCTTTTCCAGCACCGAAAGCGCCTGCCGGTTCGCCTTGCCCGTGTCGAGCGCCAGCAGCGCGCGGCCATAGCCCGCCAGGATCAGCGGCTCGTCCGGGGCAAGCTGCACGGCACGGTCATAGGCGCTGACCGCCGCGTCGAAGCGGCGCGACTCGAGGAGGATCTGGCCGCGCAACTCCTGCACATAGCCATCCTTTGGGCGCTTCGCCGCCAGCTTGTCGATCTCGCGCAACGCCTTCGCCTCGTCGGGCTGGCGGTGATAGGCGACGGCCCGGCGCATCAGCGCCGCGTCGGACTGATCCGCGCCGCCGACCCGGCGCAGAGTGTAGGACGGGTTCTGCAGAAACGCGCCGAGCTTGCCTTGCGCGCGGGCGAACCAGTATTCCGCCTCGGGCTCCGGCGTGCCGCCGGTGCCATAGGCGGCGGCATAGCCCTCGACCCGGCGCAGCCGGTCGCGGGTCAGCGGGTGGGTCATGACATAGGGATCCTGGCGCGAGACGTTCAGTGCCTCCTGCCCGCGGAACAGGTCCAGCACCTCGACCATCGCTTCGGGGTCGATGCCGGCGCGCACCATGTAGCGGATGCCCGATTGGTCTGCCGAGGATTCCTCGGCCCTTGTATGGGCGAACAGAACCCGCTGCGCCGAGGAGGCGGTGCCGATGGCCAGCCCCGCCGCCGCCCGGCCACCCCCTGCTGCCGCCGCAGCCATCGACATGATGATGCCCATCGCGGCGGCGGAATTGGCGGTCCGGACATTGGACAGGCGGCGGGTGATATGACCGTTCGCGATATGCGCCATTTCATGCGACAGCACCGCCTGCACCTGCTGCGCGGTCTTCAGCTTCAGAAGCAGGCCGGAATGAACAAAGATTGTGCGCCCGTCGAAAACGAAAGCGTTGAGTGTGCTGTCCTGCAGGACCATAATGCGAAGGCGCGACGGGCTGAGCCCCGCGGCCGAGGCCAGGGGGCGCGCAATCAGGTTCAGCGCATGTTCGATTTCGGCATCGCGGATCAGCGATTGCGCGCGCGCGCTTGGCGCCAGCGCCGCCGACAGCAGCACAAACGCCGCGGCAAGCAGGGCCACTGGCCGGATTCCGGTCTTTGACATCATGAAGGCTTTGCCCCGCGCTGGAAAACCGCCGTTACCGGCGCAGTGTAAGGAGTGGAAGATGCGGAATTCAAGGCGCGGCGAGGTGGATGCCTTCATCGTGATGGACGTGATGGAGGCGGCCCGCCGGGCCGAGGAGGCAGGACGCCATATCGTGCACATGGAGGTGGGCCAACCCGGCACCCCGGCGCCGGCGGGCGCGAGAGAGGCGCTGGTCCGCGCCATGCATGGCGAGGCCCTGGGATATACCGTGTCTCTGGGCCTGCCGGCACTGCGCGCGCGCATCGCGCAGCTCTACCGGGATTGGTACGGCGTTGCGCTGGATCCTGGCCGGGTGATCGTGACGCCGGGCAGCTCGGGGGCCTTCCTGCTGGCCTTCACGGCGCTGTTCGACACCGGCGAAGCGGTGGGGATCGGCGCGCCCGGCTATCCGTCCTATCGTCAGATCCTGCGGGCGCTGGACCTGACGCCGGTGGTGATCGAAACCTCCGAGGAAAACCGTTTGCAACCGGGGCCCGAAGATCTTCCGGAGGATCTGGCCGGACTGCTGGTCGCCTCGCCCGGCAACCCGTCGGGAACGATGCTGGACCGGCACGCGATGGCATCGCTGATCGCGCGCTGCCAGGCACGCGGCACGGCCTTCATCTCGGACGAGATCTATCACGGCATCGAATATGAGCGGAAGGCGGTCAGTGCGCTGGAGATCAGCGACGATGTCTATGTGATCAACTCCTTCTCCAAGTATTTCTCGATGACGGGCTGGCGCATCGGCTGGATGGTGGTGCCCGAGGATCACGTGCGCCGGGTGGAGCGGATCGCGCAGAACCTGTTCATCTGCGCATCGCACCCGTCGCAGGTGACGGCGCTGGCCGCGATGGACTGCACCGAGGAACTGGAGGCGAACATGGATGTCTATCGCGAGAACCGCCGCCTGATGCTGGAGGGGCTGCCGGCTGCGGGCTTCACCAGGATCGCCCCGCCCGACGGCGCCTTCTATGTTTATGCCGACGTATCGGACATGACCGATGACAGCCGCGCCTTCGCCGCCGAGATCCTCGACAAGGCCGGGGTGGCGGTGACGCCGGGGCTGGATTTCGACCCGGTGCGCGGCGCGGGCACCCTGCGGTTTTCCTATGCCCAGTCCACCGAGGAGATCCGCGAGGGACTGGCCCGGCTGAAGTCGTTCATGATGGCGCGTGCGGCGTGACAATACGGCCCTTGCCGGCCTTGCGCGGTGCGCGGGTATTTTTGCCGGGAAGAAGACATGACGGTTTTCCGGAGGCGGGGCTTGCGCTATGGTCTCGGAAAAAGAGCCTTGGGGCACATGAGCAGGATTTTCTGGGCCATCTGTATCTGGG
>JBAVQZ010000324.1:0-2641 GCA_049694515.1 Paracoccaceae bacterium
GCAGCCCGGTGACGCTGCGCGCGCCGTCGCAGCCGGGGATGTACCAGCTGCGCTACGTGCTGGACGAGGGGCGCCGGGTGATGGCGTCGAAGCAGATCGAGATCACCGAGGGCAGCGTGCAGGTCAACGGCCCGGACTCGGTGCTGGCCGGGGGCGATTTCGAGATGTCCTGGGACAAGACGATCAACAAGCGCGACATCCTGACCATTGTGCCGATGGGCGCGGATGAGGACGAGATCGGCGATCACAAGCGCGCCTCGGACGGCAGCCCGGTGACGCTGCGCGCGCCGTCGCAGCCGGGGATGTACCAACTGCGCTACGTGCTGGACGAGGGGCGCCGGGTGATGGCCTCGACCCAGGTCGAGGTGACGGAGCCCGAAGTCACGCTCACCGCCACCGAAAAAGTTCGCGCGAAGGATGAGATCGACGTGTCGTGGGAGGGTGATGTTCCCAGTTCCCGCGACATCGTCACCATCGTGCCGCTGGGCGCGGCAGAAGACGAAATCGGCCAGCATTTCCGCGTCGGCGCGGACAGCGCCGGAACGCTGAAGGCGCCCGAACAGACCGGCCTTTTCGAGGTGCGCTATGTGCTCGATATCGGGCGGCGCGTCCTGGCGCGCGCGCAGGTCGAGGTGGTGGACGAGAACGCCGCAATGAACGCCGGGGCGGTGCTGGACGTGCCGGAAACCGCCGCTCCGGGCGCCACGGTCGAGGTGACATGGACCGGCGGCGGCGATGGCGGGGATCGGCGCATCGCGCTGGCCGGGGCCGATGCGGCGGATTTCACCTGGATCGAGGCGCACAAGGTGAATAACGAACCGCCCATGCGGTTCACCATGCCCGATGCGCCGGGGTTCTACGAGTTCCGCTTCCTCGATATCGCCAACGCGAAGGTGCTGAGCCGGGCGATCATCGAGGTGAAATAGCAGGGCAGGGGGTGGTCCGTCCGGCGCCGCCCCTTATTCCACGATCTGGCCGCTCTGATGCTCGATGCGGAAAATGCGGAACGCCCCGCCCTGCTGCCCGTCGGCCCGGACCAGGACGCGCGCCCACTGCTCCATGCCGAAATTCCGGAATTGGACAATCACGGTCACCACGCCATGGCGGATCGGGTTTTGCGGATCCAGGCCGACCCGCAGATCGCTGATATTGAAATCCTGCCCGTCGAAAAGCGGATCGAAATCGAGGCCCTGCGCCAGTTTCCGCGCCAGCCCGACGAAAAAGTAGGACCTGTAGAGGTCCAGCCGGGCGTCCGGGCCCGTGACATCCGCGAAGCCCCCGGCATGGCGGCGATAGAGGTTGCGCACCAAAGGCACCGCGATGTCGAATGGTGGCGGCGCCTCGGCGGAACTGACCACCGGCCGGTCCGGTCCGAGGGTGTCTTCTGCGAGGAAGCGTTGCGCGACCCAGCCTTTGCCCTGTGCCCCGCCGAAAACCATGCACCAGCTCTGCGGCAGGCTCTGGCGTTGCGCCGGGGTCAGCGAGTTGAAGATGCCGTAGGTGCTGAAGGGCACGCAGGTAATGGCCTGCAGGTGGCGCGCGTGGGGGCCGAAGCTGCCGATCACGGGATATTCCGTGCCGGGACCCATGCGGATGTTCAGCACATCATTCTCGGCCACGCCGATGACCTGCCAGGCATCCGGCCCGTCGGCGGTGGCAAGGGCCGGAAGGGACGAAGCGCAGAGCGCGCTGCAAAGCGCGGCAGAGCGGATGAGGGGCGCAAGGGCGGGGCGTGTCATGGCGTCTCCTTCTCACATCGTTTTTCGCAGCCTAGCGGCGTGCCGCCGCTCCCGCCCCGTCCGAACGAAGGGCGCGCCGGGCAGGCCGCGTTGACAGGATCGTGGGGCCATGTTGCGTTTGCACAGCACCAAGGCAGAGGAGAGGAGGGCGTCGGCGATGTTGAGCGAGGGCAGGGAGACCGCTGTGGGAGCCGTGTTCAGGCGCATAAGCGTGGCCGCGCTGGCGCTGATCGGTTCGGCCTGCGTGGCGATGGCGCAGCCGCAGGTACCGGATGGCCCGCTGCCGCGGCCCGAGGGCAGGATCCTTCTGACGATCGAGGGGGACATCGCCAACACCAACGCCGATGGCGTGGCGAAATTCGACCGCGCCATGCTGGACCGGCTGCCGCATCACCTGCTCAAGACGCATACCGTCGTGACCGACGGCGTGAAAACCTTCGACGGGTTCCTGATGCGCGACCTGCTGAAATGGGTGGGCGCGCGTGGCAAGACGGTCACCTGCATCGCGCTCAACGATTATGTCATAGACATTCCGGCAAGCGATTTCCGAAAATTCGACGTGCTGGTGGCCACCCGGATGGATGGCGTCCGACTGGAGCCGAGCGACAAGGGTCCGCTCTGGATCGTCTATCCCCGCGACGATCACGAGGAATTGCAGGACCTGCGCTATGACTATCGCTGGGTCTGGCAGCTCTACCAGCTTCAGGTGCAATGAAACGCCCGCGCCGGACCGTCGTGACGCAATCGCTTTCGGCGGCGGTGATCCTGGTCTTTGCGGGGTTGCTGGTCTTTGCGCTGGTGCGGCTGGCCCAGACCGAGGCGGAGTTGCAGGCCGATACCGGCGACAACATGCTCTGGGCGATCTCGCGCGCGCAACTGGCGTCGGTGAAGCTGGACGATGC
>JBAVQZ010000325.1:0-3134 GCA_049694515.1 Paracoccaceae bacterium
GTGCCAGCCCGATCACGCGCGCGGCGGCGAGGGGGCCGAAGGCCACGGCCAAGGCTTCCCGTCCGAACTCCGTCGCATAGCCCTTGCCCCAGTGGTCGGGGTGGATGTGAAACGAGATGTTCAGCCCCTCGAATCCGTCTTTCAGCGTCAGCCCGCCAAGGCCGACCGGACCGCCGCCGTCGGACAGAAGCCAGCGGCCGAAACCATGCGTGCGCCAGTGCACGCGATCCATTGCCAGCCGATCACGCAGCGCCGCGCGCGGCTCGGGTGACGGATCGGGGCGGTGGGACACCATCTGGGGGAGGGAAAAGAGACCGGCGGCGAAGTCAAGGTCCTCCGCCGCGATGGGGCGCAGTTGCAGCCGGACGGTATCACGCGCCCCGATCTGCATCTCAGAAGGCGAGCTCTCGGCCGTTCCACCCCTCGAAACAGCCAGTGGTCTTTGGTGACAGCGCGTCGAAGCGGGCGCGTAGACCGGCCGCGGCCTCGTCCACGTCGATGTCGGCCCCGGTCCCGCCCATGTCCGTTCGGACCCATCCCGGGTGGTAAATGCCGACAGCGATCCCCTCGGGGGCCAGGTCGGCGGCCAGGTTGCGGCCCAGGTTCAGCGCTGCCGCCTTCGAGGCGCGGTAGATATAGGAGCCGCCCGGCGCGCGGGTGTCCGAGGCCATGATCGACGATATGATCGCGATCCTGGGCGTGTCCGAAAGGCGCAGTTTGGGCAGCAGGTTCTGCACCGTCAGGAATACGCCCGTCACGTTGGCGGCGAGGGTGTCGGCCCACATGGGCGCCGGGTAGCCATCCGCCAGCCGCTGGCCCTTGTCCGGATAGATGCCCGCGTTGCAGATCAGAAGATCGATTTTCTGTCCCTTGAGATCGGTCGCGAGGGCCTGGTGCGAGGCCGGGTCGGTCACGTCCAAACGGTGCCAAAGCGCGCCGGGGACGCGGGGCGGCGTTCCGCGGCTGGTGCCGTGCACTGGGCCTGCGGCGGCATAATCCTGCAAGAGCCGCAGGCCTATGCCGCGGTTGGCGCCGGTGATGAATGGGGTCATGAACTGTCCTCAGTTGGCCTTGCGGCCGGGCCGGAAGGGCAGGGGGGTGACCGGAACGCCCTCTTCGACCAGCTTGCGGGCCTCGTCGGTTTTCGCCTCGCCCCAGATCGCTCGGTCGGGAGCGGCGCCTTCGTGGATCAGCCGCGCCTCGGTCGCGAAATCCCTGCCGACGTAATCGGCGTTTTCCTCGACCCGGCGCTTGAGATCCCGCAGGGCCTGTTCGGCCGGCGTGGCCGGTGCGCTCAGCGGACGCTCGCGGGCCCGTTCCGGCCTTTCCGGCGCTTCTGACGCGGCGCTGCCGATACGCGGCGCCATCAGACTTTTCTCGACATCGGTGTCGCCGCACACGGCGCAGGACACCAAGCCGGAAGCCTTCAGCTTCTCAAAGGCGCCCGCCGACTGGAACCAGCTTTCGAAATCGTGGCCGCTGCTGCATTTCAACGCGTAACGGATCATGGGCACTCCATGGTTCATCCCAAGATGAAAATAGGCTCCACGGCGGGGAAATCAATACAGTGCAGAGGGTTACCAGCGCAGCCGCCGTGGGTCGAACTTGTTGATGATCTGCGACAGCTCGGCCTCGTCCACCCGTGCGGCGGCCTTTTTCAGCGGGAACCACTTGCGCTTGCGTTCCTCCTGTTCGGGGAAGCTGTCGGCCAACCGTTTGACCTTGACCGGGAAGGCGGTGACGACGCAGGGCACGGTGGTATCGGCGTCTATCACCTTCGCGTAGGAATAGATGCCCAGCACGAAATCGAAGGCGCGCCCCTCGACCCCGGCTTCCTCCCACGCTTCCTGAGCGGCGGCCTGCGCAGGGGTCATTCCGTCCATCGGCCAGCCCTTGGGCAGGACCCAGCGGCCGGTTTCCCGGCTGGTGATGAGCAGGACGTGCGGCTCATCCTTGACGACCTGGTAACACAGCGCGGCGAACTGGGCGCGCACGTCACGTTTCTGTGCACTCCCCACCGAGATCGGAAGTTGTGTGGTTCTCTGCAATGTCACGGTCTGCTCTTCGCTTGTTCGCCGGTCTTGTGACCGAACTCTGTTTTATATGGGGAGTTTAGCCCAGAAACACCCGTTTGAACAAAGATTATCGTCAGGAACCGGCGAATGAAGTGAATTGGGCGGTCGCTTGACCGCGGTGAATGTCGCAATATCTGGCAATTGGACCTTGTTCAGGTGCGGGAAAACGGGATCGGCGATGATACGGATTATTCTTGCAGCAGTTCTGGCCGTCGCGATGGTGCTTCCCGCGATGGCGCGTCAGGGTTTCACCTTCGAGTCCATCGACGGCGGGCAACTCGCGCTGGACGATTGGGCGGGCCGGCCCGTTCTCGTGGTCAACAGCGCCTCGCGCTGCGGGTTCACCCCACAATACGAAGGGTTGCAGGCGCTTTACGACGCCTATCGCGATCGCGGACTGGTGGTGCTGGCGGTGCCGTCCAACGATTTTCGGCAGGAACTGGCGACCGACGAGGCGGTCAAGGATTTCTGCGCGACCACCTTCGACCTGAGCCTGCCGATGTCCGAGATCACCCATGTGCGTGGCGCGCAGGCACATCCGTTCTATAGATGGGTCAAACAGCAGACGGGGTTCGAGCCGAGCTGGAACTTCAACAAGATTCTGCTGGCCCCCGATGGGAAGGTAGTGGCGACATGGGGCTCCTTCGCCAGGCCGCAGTCCGACCAGATCCGGGGCGCGATAGAGGCGCTGCTGGCGAAGTGACGCGGGACGGCCCGCAATTCATCGGGTCGGAAATCTATCGCGGCTCGACCTACGGGCACTGGCATCCGCTCAGGGTGCCGCGTGTCTCGACGGTGATGGACCTGACGCGGGCGCTGGGCTGGTTGCAGCCGTCGCAATACCTGACCAGTCCGCGCGCCAAGCCCGCGGCGCTGTCCATCTGGCACGATCCGGTCTATCTGCGGGCCCTTGAACGTGCCGAAGCCATCCAGCAGGTGAGCGAGGACGTGCGTGCGCGCCATGGGCTGGGCACCCATTCCAACCCGGTATTCCCCGAGATGTATCGCCGCCCGGCCACTGCCGCGGGCGGTGCGCTGCTGGCGGGCGCGTTGCTGGCG
>JBAVQZ010000326.1:0-5094 GCA_049694515.1 Paracoccaceae bacterium
CTCGTCAGCCGCGCCGCCGACCTTGAAGGCGGCCTTGCGGATCAGCGCCTCGCGCTCGGGCTGACCTGGGGCGAAGACGGGCGTCGCCCCCTGGTCTATGGCGTCCAGGCTGGTCTGGTACCAGGCCAGCGCCAGATCGGGCCGCTTGGACGCGCCGAAGCCCTGGCTGAGATGGTGGCCCAGCAGCTCGGCATAGGCGGGCTCGCCCAGCGCGGTGAGCATCAGCGCCGAGGCCAGCGCCACATCCATGTTGTCGGTCCGGTAGCCGACCGAAAGGCAGATCTTCGCGGTGCCCGAAAGCTGCTCGGGCGACATGCCCGATTTCAACACGAAGCCGCGCACGTCCTTCAGCACGTCGGCCTCTGGCTCCAGCGACAGCGCGGCCACCTGCTCTTTCAGCGCGGGGCCGAAGGAATTGCACTGGTCAACGATCTGCTGCTCGGAGAAGCCCTGCACACGGGCGGCAAGATCCTCGCCCTGCGAGATTGCATAGGTCCGAGCCAGGCAGAACTGCTCGTTCAGGGCGAAATTCGGATCCTCCATCGAGGCAGCGGTGACGAACCCGCCGTGAGAGTTGGTCAGCAGGCTGACCTTGTTGCAATGCGAGGCGAGCGAGGCGGTCTTTCCCTTGCCCATGAAATTGGGCAGCGCGCCGCCGCCGCTGTCCTCCTCCGGGGCGGGCGCGGCGGCCTCGGTCACCGGCTCTTCCTCCTGCACCTTCGGGGCGGCCATGGTGGCGGCGGTGGCCGAGGAGCCGCCGGCAGCCTCGTTCTGATACTCGCGCAGAAGGCCCTGCGTGCCCATCGGCATGCTCGC
Organism: Paracoccaceae bacterium; assembly: GCA_049694515.1. Classification (GTDB taxonomy): domain Bacteria; phylum Pseudomonadota; class Alphaproteobacteria; order Rhodobacterales; family Rhodobacteraceae; genus JADQCB01. The sequence goes on from JBAVQZ010000326.1 coordinate 817, forward strand.
CACCCGCTGCGACGTGGCCGCGCCGCCAGCGATCGCCCGGTGATAGGAGGTGAGCAGGAAGTCACGCTGATAGACAGTCAACTCACCAGTGACCGGATAGCCCATGAACGCCTGGTACTGCGAGACCGCGCCGCGCGTCCTGCGCCCCAGGATCCCGTCGGGCGTGCCCGCCGGGAAAGAGAAATAGTTGAGCGCGGTCTGGATCTCGCGATTCTCGGCGCGCTGAGAGGACGACGTGCCGGGATAGACATAGACGCGCTTGGTGCGGGTGCGGTTCTTGTTCGCCTCGTTGACGATCAGACCGCCGACCACGCCGCCGACCACGCCGCCGACAAGCCCGTCGGCGTCGGCCATCGCGCGGGTCGCCGGGGCGACCACCAGAGACGCGCATACAATGCCCATTGAAAGATGGCGATAAAACATGACATCACTCCTCAAGATTTTGCGTCAGGCGGAAATGAATGCCCCGCCGGCGCGTACTGTGACAATTTGGCAAAAGTCTGAGGGGCGCCCCCAGACCCTGTCAAGGCTGGAATAGCGGAAAATACGTGTGGTTGACTGGCTGATCTCCCCTGGACTGGTACCGTACGACACCGCGGTGAAGGAGATGGAGGCCCGCGTCGCCGCTATCGCCGACGGCCGCGCGGGCGAGGCCATCTGGCTGGTCGAGCACCCGCCCCTTTACACTGCCGGCACATCGGCCCGGCGCGAGGACCTGACCGACCCTGACCGCTTCCCGGTGCATCAGACCAAGCGCGGCGGGCAGTATACCTATCACGGGCCTGGGCAAAGGGTTGCCTACGCCATGCTCGACGTCGGCGCGCGCGGCCACGATCTGCGCCGCTTCGTCGCGCAGATGGAAGACTGGGTGATCGCCACGCTGGCAGAGTTCAATGTCACCGGCGAACGCCGCGCGGGCCGTGTGGGTGTCTGGGTGGTGCGCCACGACAAGCCGCTGACCCCCGACGGCACCCCGCGCGAGGACAAGATCGCCGCCATCGGCCTGCGCCTTCGCAAATGGATCAGCTTTCACGGTCTGTCGATCAATGTCGAGCCGGACCTGAGCCATTTCGACGGGATCGTTCCCTGCGGGATCCGCGAGCACGGCGTCACCAGCCTTGTCGATCTGGGCCTGCCGGTGACGATGGAAGACGTTGACGTCGCGCTGAAAAAGACCTTCGCCGAGGTTTTCGGCCCTGCGTGAGAGCCGGACAGACCGATCCGGGCTTGCCTTTCCGCCGGCAGTTTGTAATTTCGCGCCGTCACCCCGCCGGTGAGGTCCCCTTGCGGCATGCCGTGAAATTCCGGCCTGCGGCGTAACGGAGCATTGCTCACCCGGCGGGGGCGCACTAAAACCGGGTCAGGGAACGTGCGGTAGGGTGTCGAATCCTTCCGCTTGAACAGCATCAGACGGGAGGCGAGACATGGCGGACGCAGCCATTCACGGCCATGATAGTCATGACAAGCGGGGCTTCTTCACCCGCTGGTTCATGTCCACGAACCACAAGGACATCGGTGTCCTCTATCTCTTCACCTCCGGCTTCGTCGGGTTCATCGCGGTGGCCTTTACGGTCTACATGCGGATGGAGCTTATGTATCCGGGCGTTCAGTACCTGTGCATGGAAGGCGCGCGCTTCACCGCGGCAGCGGCCGGCGAATGCACGCCCAACGGACATCTTTGGAATGTGCTGATCACCGGCCACGGCATTCTGATGATGTTTTTCGTGGTCATTCCCGCGCTGTTCGGCGGTTTCGGCAACTATTTCATGCCGCTGATGCTCGGTGCGCCGGACATGGCGTTTCCGCGGCTGAACAACCTCAGCTACTGGATGTACGTGGCCGGCACATCGCTTGCGGTTCTGTCGGTCTTCATGCCCGGCGGCAACGGCGAGATGGGGTCGGGCGTGGGCTGGGTGCTCTATGCGCCGCTTTCGACGCATGAAACCGGCATGGCCACCGACTTCGCGATCTTCGCGGTCCACGTCTCCGGCGCATCGTCGATCCTGGGCGCGATCAACATGATCACCACCTTCCTGAACATGCGCGCGCCCGGCATGACGCTGTTCAAGGTGCCGCTGTTCGCCTGGTCGATCTTCGTCACCGCCTGGATGATCCTGCTGTCGCTGCCCGTGCTGGCGGGCGCCATAACCATGCTTCTGACCGACCGGAACTTCGGGACGGCCTTCTTCGATCCGGCCGGGGGCGGCGACCCTCTTCTCTATCAGCACCTGCTCTGGTTCTTCGGCCACCCCGAGGTCTACATGCTGGTTCTGCCGGGTTTCGGCGTCATCAGCCACGTGATCTCGACCTTCTCGCGCAAGCCGATCTTCGGGTATCTGCCGATGGTCTGGGCTCTGATCGCTATCGGCGGGCTGGGCTTCGTTGTCTGGGCGCACCACATGTACACCACCGGCATGAGCCTGACGCAGCAGTCCTATTTCATGCTGGCCACCATGGTCATCGCCGTGCCCACCGGCATCAAGATCTTCTCGTGGATCGCTACGATGTGGGGCGGGTCGATCGAATTCAAAACGCCGATGTTGTTCGCCATCGGCTTCATCTTCCTGTTCACCTTCGGTGGCGTCACCGGCATCGTTCTCAGCCAGGCGGGCATCGACCGCGCCTACCACGACACTTACTACGTGGTGGCCCACTTCCACTACGTGATGAGCCTGGGCGCGGTGTTCGCAATCTTTGCCGGGATCTATTACTGGATCGGCAAGATGTCCGGCCGGCAATATCCCGAATGGGCCGGCAAGCTGCATTTCTGGGTGTTCTTCATCGGCGCCAACGTCACCTTCTTCCCGCAGCACTTCCTGGGCCGCCAGGGCATGCCGCGCCGCTACATCGACTATCCGGAGGCGTTCGCCACCTGGAACCATGTGTCGAGCCTTGGCGCGTTCCTGTCCTTCGCCTCGTTCCTGTTCTTCATCGGCGTGATTGCCTACACCCTGCTCAAGGGCAAGCGCATCACCGTGAACAACTACTGGAACGAGCACGCGGACACGCTGGAATGGACCCTGCCCTCGCCGCCGCCGGAGCACACCTTCGAGGTGCTGCCGCGCCGCGAAGACTGGGACAAGGGCCACGCCCACTGAGGAGCGTCCATGCCCCATCAATGGGAACGAAAATCACGAGGGGCCCCGGAAATTTCCGGGGCCTCGTCGTATCAGGCCGGTGTCCCGCCGCTGGCGACACTGCACCTTTGGCCGTTCCGCTCGCTGCCGAGGCGCGGTTTCGTCTGGTTCATCGGCATCACCTTCACGCTGATCCTGCTGCCCCTGCTGGCGGCACTGGGCACCCCCGTGCTTTGGGGCCTGCTGCCCTTCGTGATGGGGGTGCTGGCTCTGTTGTGGCATATGCTGGAACGCTCGTATTCCCATGGCCTGTGGGAGGAGCTGAACCTCTGGTCCGACCGGGTCGAGCTGACCCGCCACAACCCGCGCGAGCCTGACCAGAGCTGGACGGCCAACCCCTATTGGGTCAGCGTCCACCTGCACGCCAAGGGGGGGCCGGTCGAGAATTATGTCACGCTGAAGGGCGGCGGCCGCGAGGTCGAGATCGGCGCCTTCCTCACACCCGAGGAGCGCGCCGCGCTCTGCGACGAGTTGCAGGAGGCACTGGCGAACCTTCCGCACGCGTGAGTCGCCCGCCGCGGATTTCCGTCATCGAAGACCACGCCCATGCTTGCATCGCGACCGCGCTGCCAGCAATGCTGGCGGTGACGAAAAGGGAGACCAAAGATGGGCCGAGTTCGCGCCGCCGTATGCCACGCATTCAACGAGCCGCTGGTCGTCGAGGAGGTCGAGCTGCGCGCACCCGGCCCCGGCGAGGTCGAGGTGACGCTGGAGGCCGTCGCCATCTGCCATTCCGACATATCCTATGCCGAGGGCGGCTGGGGCGGCACGCTGCCGGCGGTCTACGGGCACGAGGCGGCCGGAACCGTCAGCGCGGTCGGGGCAGGCGTGACGGGATATGCCCCCGGCGACACGGTGATCGTGACGCTTCTTCGGTCCTGCGGATGTTGCCGATCCTGCGCGACGGGCGCGCCGGTGCATTGCAGCACACCCTATGATCGGGCAGCGGGGCCGCTGAGCACCCTCGGCGGCGGCGTCCTGGAACACGGCCTGCAAACCGGCGCCTTCGCCGAGAAGGTCGTGGTGGATACCAGCCAGATCGCCCCGGTGCCGCCCGACATCCCGATGGAGGCCGCATGCCTGCTGTCCTGCGGTGTGCTGACCGGCGTCGGCGCCGTGGTCAACACCGCCGGCGTCAGGC
>JBAVQZ010000327.1:0-4386 GCA_049694515.1 Paracoccaceae bacterium
GAGAAGACCTCCATGAAGCGGGCCATGTAGTCGTCGTGTGCGTTCATGTCTTTCGACAGCCACGCCACTCGCGCGGCCTCCTCGCTGGAAAATCCTTGCTTCATGAGCCAAGCGCGGTGCAGGTCGGGTGCGACCCTCTCGACCGCCTCGTGCCAGTCCTTCAGGCTGGCGCGCCCCAGAAGCGCGGCGAGCAGGTCGCGTGACCGCGTCTTCTCGGCAATCTCGTGCTCCAGAGTCTCCAGCCGTTGTTCCAGAATGTCGTGGTCGAGCTTGCCATCAAGGCAGGCCTGGCATTCCTGAAGGCTCAGGCCGCCCGCCTGAAGCTGCTGCATTAGCCGCAGCCGCTGGCGGTCGGCATCGGAATACACGCGATAGCCATTCGCCTGCCGCTTGCCCTTCAGTAGATCGAGCTTCTCGTAGTAGAGCAATGTGGTGCGCGACAGACCCACGCTCTCTGCCAGTTCCGAAATTCGCACAATCCACCGCCTTGTCCCGTTCACACCGATTCTCATGATTAAAGGTGGTGCTAAGGTGTGAAGCTATAGACAGGTCAACAGAAAGTCGCGTTGGTCGGCGATATCAACGCATCGGAAACACCATGCTTTCCTTCACAGTACCATAGGCGAAACTCGTGTCGATCGACCCGATGCCGCCAACGCGGTGGAGGCGCGCCCGGATGAAACGCTCGTAATCATCCAGCGAGTCGACGACGACACGCAGTTGATAGTCGGTCTGGCCGGTCATCACATGGCATTCCAGAACCTCGTCCATCCGGTCGACTTCGCGCTCGAAGGTCTGGACGGTAGCCTCGTCGTGCCGCTCCAGACGAATGCGGACGAAAGCGGTGATCGGCAACCCGTAGGCGCGAGCGTCCACCCGCGCCGCGTAGCCGCGGATTACGCCCTCCTTCTCGAGGTTACGCACGCGGCGCAGGCAGGGTGAGGGCGAGAGATTGACTGCCTCGGCCAGATCCTGGTTCGACATGCGCCCGTCGCGCTGCAGGGCGCGGATGATCTGGCGATCCTTTTCGTCCATGTTTCGGCCCTCTGTTGGAATAATCTGCCAATTCCTTGTCAGTATGAGGCATAAAAAGCAATATTTGAAACAGAAATGCATACCATTCTGCTACAAACAGGAGATCTCACATGTCCCATTCCAAAGGCTTCGCCACCCGCGCCATTCACCTCGGCTATGATCCGATGGAGCACGAGGGCGCCCTTACGCCACCCCTGCATCTGACCTCGACCTTCGCCTTCGAGACGGCCGAGGCCGGGGGCGAGACTTTCGCGGGCGACCGTGCGGGCCATATCTATTCGCGTATCTCGAACCCCACGCTCGACCTGCTTGAACGTCGTATGGCGGATTTGGAAGGGGCCGAGGCGGGGCTTGCGCTTGCCTCGGGCATGGGGGCGATCACCTCCGTTCTCTGGACGCTTCTGTCGCCGGGCGATGAGGTGATCGTCGACAAGACGCTCTACGGCTGCACCTTCGCTTTCATGCATCACGGGCTGAGAAAGTTCGGAATCACGATTTCTCATGTCGACCTGACCGATCCGGCCAATCTGACGGCTGCCATGACCGAGCGCACACGCGTGGTCTATTTCGAGACGCCCGCGAACCCGAACATGCGGCTGGTCGATGTCGCGGCGGTTGCCGCCATCGCCCATTCGGGCGGTGCGCAGGTCGTGGTCGATAACACCTATGCCACCCCTTACCTGACCCGGCCCATCGCGCTTGGAGCCGATCTGGTGGTGCATTCGGCTACCAAATATCTGGGCGGCCACGGCGATGTCGTCGCGGGCGTCGTGGTCGGACGGGCCGAGACGATCACCGAGATCCGTCTGGTCGGCATGAAGGACATGACGGGGGCGGTGATGGCGCCCTTCAACGCGATGCTGATCCTGCGCGGCCTGAAAACACTTGCCCTGCGAATGGAACGCCATTGCGCCAGCGCGCAGGTGGTGGCCGAGTGGCTGGAGAACCAACCCGAGGTGGCCGCGGTGGACTATCCGGGGCTCAAGAGCTTCGACCAGCATGACTTGGCCTGCCGCCAGATGAAGAAGGCGGGCGCGATGATTGCGTTCGAGCTGAAAGGCGGTCTCGAGGCCGGGCGGCGGATGATGAACGCGCTGCGCATGATCGCACGGGCGGTGTCGCTGGGAGATGCGGAAACCCTTATCCAGCATCCCGCCTCGATGACCCATTCCACCTATACGCCCGAGGAACGAGCCGTGCATGGCATCAATGATGGGTTGATCCGGCTGTCCGTCGGGCTGGAAGACGTGTCGGATATCCTCGATGATCTGGACGGCGCCCTGTCGCCCGCGAGCGCGATGCGTAGCGCCTGAGACTTGCGAGGTCATGATGAACACCGACACCCAGCACCTGAAGATCCTCGAGCAGCGGCTGCTCTGGCTGTCGCACTGGATGGTCCACCACGCCAACCACATTCGACCGAAGGTGGATGGCATCAAGATCGGTGGTCACCAGGCCTCTTCCGCGTCGATGGTCTCGATCATGACCGCGCTCTATTTTTCGGCTCTGCGGCCCGAGGATCGTGTAGCGGTCAAGCCGCACGCGTCGCCGGTCTTTCATGCCATCCAATACCTTATGGGCAATCAGACCCGCGAGAAGATGGAAGCGTTCCGCGGCCTCGGCGGGGTGCAGAGCTACCCGAGCCGCACCAAGGATGTCGATGACGTGGATTTCTCGACCGGTTCGGTCGGGCTTGGCGTCGCGATCACCGCCTTCGCATCGCTGGTGCAGGACTATGTCGCAGCCAAGGACTGGGGTGCGGATCTGCCGATCGGGCGCATGGTGGCGCTGGTGGGCGATGCCGAGCTGGACGAGGGCAATATCTACGAGGCCTTGCAAGAGGGCTGGAAGAACGACCTGCGCAATTGCTGGTGGATCATCGACTACAACCGCCAATCGCTGGACGGGATCGTGCGCGAGGGGTTGTTCGAGCGGGTCGAGAAGATCTTCGAGGCTTTCGGCTGGGATGTCGTGCGGGTGAAATACGGCGCGCTGCAACGCGCGGCTTTCGAGGAACCCGGCGGCGCCGCCTTGCGCGACTGGATCGACGCCTGCCCGAATGCGGAATACTCGGCACTGACTTATATGGGTGGTGCGGTCTGGCGCAAACGGCTGATGGACGATCTGGGCGATCAGGGCGAGGTGACGGCTTTGATCGAGCGGCGCTCGGATGCGGAACTGGCGGCCCTGATGGAAAATCTCGGCGGCAACTGCGTCGAGACCATGGCCGAGACCTTCGCCTCCATCGACCATGACCGGCCGACCTGTTTCCTGGCCTATACGATCAAGGGCTGGGGCACACCCATCGCGGGGCACAAGGACAATCACGGCGGGCTGATGACCAAGGCGCAGATGGCGGAATGGCAGCGCCATATGAACGTGCCCGAGGGACAGGAGTGGGAGCCCTTCGCGACTGTCGCCGACGTCGAGAGCTTGCGCACCTTCCTCGATCGCGTCCCGTTCTTCGCCAAGGGCGCGCGGCGTTACATCGATGCGAAACTACCTGCGCCAGTGCTCTCTGTCGTGGCTGACCGGGAGATCTCGACGCAGGCGGCCTTCGGCAAAATCCTCGACGATCTCGCCAAGAGCGACAGCGCGCTGGCCGAGCGGATCATGACAACCTCACCCGACGTCACCGGCACCACCTCGCTCGGGCCCTGGGTGAACCGGCGCAAGCTCTTTGCCCGCACCGCCCAGAAGGACGCCTTTATCGAGCACCGCATCCCCTCGACAGCCAAATGGGAATTCACACCGCAGGGCCAGCACATCGAGCTCGGCATCGCCGAGATGAACCTGTTTCTGCTGCTGGGGGCCGCGGGTCTGTCGCATAGCCTGTTCGGCAAGCGCATGATCCCGATCGGCACGGTCTATGATCCGTTCATCCATCGCGGCCTCGATGCCCTGAACTACGCCTGCTACCAGAACGCGCGGTTCCTGATCGTGGGCACGCCTTCGGGCGTGACGCTGGCGCCCGAGGGCGGGGCGCACCAGTCCATCGGGACGCCGCTGACCGGCATGGCGCAGGACGGGCTGGCGAGCTTCGAGCCCGCTTTCGCCGACGAGCTGGCCGTCATCATGGAATGGGCCTTCGACTACCTCCAGCGCGACGGCGAGGGTGACACGGACGAGCGAACCTGGCTACGGGACGAGACCGGCGGCTCAGTCTATCTGCGGCTGACGACGAAGCCTCTGGAGCAGCCCGGCAAGCGGCATGACGACGCTTTCCGACAGGGCGCCATCGACGGTGCCTACTGGCTGCGTCCACCGGGACCGAACTGCGAGCTGGTCATCGCCTATCAGGGTGCGGTTGCCGATGAGGCAATCGCTGCGGCGGGCGCCATTGCGGAAGCG
>JBAVQZ010000328.1:0-1814 GCA_049694515.1 Paracoccaceae bacterium
GGGTGGCGGCATGCCCGACATGGGCGGCATGGACCAGAAATCGCTGGAGGCCGCGTCGCGCCAGATGGGCGGGATGCCCGGCGGCGGCTTTCCCGGCATGGGCGGCGGCGCGCAGCTTCCGCCTGGGCTTTCGGGCTTCGGGAAGAAGAAGTAGCGCATGATGAGCCTCACCGACGCCCCCACCCTGACGACCGAGCGGCTGATCCTGCGCGGCCCCGCGCCGCGCGACATCGAGCCGGTGATTGCCTTCCTGATGGACGAGGATCGCGCGCGCGGCTTCGGCCATTACGACAATCGCGGCGACGCGTGGCGCTGGTTCGCGCTGAACGTGGGGCACTGGCATATCCACGGCTACGGCTATTTCATCATCGAGGAGCGCGCCTCGGGCCGGTCGGCCGGGATCACCGGCATCTGGAACCCCGAAGGCTGGCCCGAACCCGAACTGGGCTGGGCGGTATTCGACGGGTTCGAGGGCAAGGGCATCGCCCATGAAGCCGCGCGCAACGCCCGGCAATGGGCCTATCAGCGGCTGGGCCTCACCACGCTCACCTCGAACATCGTGCCGGGCAATACCCGCTCGGTCGCCCTGGCCGAAAGGCTGGGCGCCACGTATGAGCGCACCTATCAGAACATCTATATGGGCGAGGACATGCTCTATCGCCACCCGGGACCGGAGGCGCTGGCATGACCGCGACCATCCCCTCTCTGGAAACCGACCGCCTGATCCTGCGCGCCCCCGAGGCCGGGGATTTCGAGGCGTTCGCGGCCTTCTATGCCTCCGACCGCAGCAGCGGCGTCGGCGGCCCTCTGGACCGCGCGGCCGCGTGGCGCGCCTTCGCCACTGATTTCGGCCATTGGGACCTGCGCGGCTACGGGCTGTGGTCCGTGGTCGAAAAGGCCGGCGGCGGCCTCGCCGGCCGGGTGGGATTCTGGAACCCCGAAGGCTGGCTGGAGCGCGAGATCGGCTGGACCATGTATGACGGGTTCGAGGGGCGCGGCCTGGCCCGCGAGGCCGCGCTCGCCGCGCGCCGCTATGCCTATGACACGCTGGGCTGGGGGGCGCTGACCAGCGTCATCGCGCCGGACAACGTCCGCTCCATCGCGCTGGCCGAACGGCTGGGCGCGTGGTTCGAGCGCGACTGGACGACCCCTTCGGGTAAGCCCGCGGTGATCTATCGCCACCCGGGACCGGAGGCGGCGGCATGACAGATCGTATGCACAGGATGTGCACGCGCGGTGCACGCGCCGTGTATCCCGAAAGGAGCCGCGCATGAGCGACCCGACCATCCGCGCCGAGGAGCTTCTGAAAGAGCACCGCGAAAGCATCGACCGGCTGGATGCGATCCTCGTCTATACCCTGGGCGAGCGGTTCAAGCACACCCAGGCGGTCGGCAGGCTGAAGGCCGAGCACGACCTGCCGCCATCGGACCCGGCCCGCGAGGCCGTTCAGATCGCCCGGCTCGAGGATCTGGCAAAGCGCGCCGACCTCGACCCGGAATTCGCGAAGAAGTTCCTGAATTTCATCATTCAGGAAGTCATTCACCACCACCTGGAACACCAGAAATAGGCGGGTCCGCCCGTCCGACCAAAACCAAAGGAGACCACTGAAATGTCGTTGAAAATTCGCCTCGCCCGCGCCGGCTCCAAGAAGCGCCCCTTCTATCGCATCGTGGCCGCCGACTCGCGTATGCCGCGTGACGGCCGCTTCATCGAGAAGCTGGGCATCTACAACCCGCTGCTGCCCAAGGACAGCGAAGAGCGGATCAAGATGGATACCGACCGGGTCAAGGAATGGCTCGACAAGGGCGCGCTGC
>JBAVQZ010000329.1:0-9729 GCA_049694515.1 Paracoccaceae bacterium
TGATCGGCGCCTTCGTCTTCAGGCCGCCCTGAAGCATGTGGTGGTCGATCACCTCGATCACGTTGGCCTCGTTGATCGACGTGGGCAACTCGGCCACGTTGTTGGTGTCCACCACCACGACATCGTCACCCGCCGTCACGTCGGCAACGATCTCGGGCTGGTCGAACCCCCAGCGGTCGAGCATGAAGGCAGCTTCGGTATTGGGCGTGCCGAGCAGCCGGGCCTCGGCCGGGGTGCCTTTGACCTGCGACAGATACCAGGCCCAGATCAAGGGCGAGCCGGTGGAGTCGGTGTCGGGGGCCTTGTGGCCGATCACTTTGATGGTCATTCGAATTTTGTCCGCTTGGTCCAGTGTCAATCCGGCGCCCTTATAGGGGGGCCGAAGGGCCTTGTCACGGGGGCTTCGGGGCCCGGTTGAATGCCGCGATTTTTTCGGTCACGAAGTTGTTGACTCGGCCGACGTCACTCCTTAGATCAACTGCGTTAGCACTCCACAAGGGTGAGTGATAACACCCAAGGAAAACATGAACCAAGGAGCGTTCAGAAATGGCATTCACTCCGTTGCACGACCGTGTGCTGGTCCGCCGCGTCGAAAGCGATGAGAAAACCGCGGGCGGCCTGATCATCCCCGATTCTGCGAAAGAGAAACCCGCCGAGGGCGAGATTGTCGCTGTTGGCGCCGGCGCGCGCGACGAAGATGGCGACCGGGTCGCGATGGACGTCAAGGCCGGCGACAAGGTCCTTTTCGGCAAATGGTCCGGCACCGAAATCACGATCGAAGGCGAAGAACTTCTGATCATGAAGGAAAGCGACATCCTCGGCGTACTCGCCTGAGCCGTCGTGAAGCACTGAACTCAAGACAACCAGGAGCACAGAAATGTCTGCCAAGGACGTCAAATTCGATACTGATGCCCGCAACCGGATGCTCAAGGGTGTGAACACCCTCGCCGATGCGGTCAAAGTCACGCTCGGCCCCAAGGGCCGCAACGTCGTGCTGGAGAAATCCTTCGGTTCGCCCCGGATCACCAAGGACGGCGTGACCGTCGCGAAGGAGATCGAACTCGAGGATCACTTCGAGAACATGGGCGCGCAGATGGTCAAGGAAGTGGCCAGCCGCACCAATGACGAGGCCGGCGACGGCACCACCACCGCGACGGTTCTGGCCCAGGCCATCGTCAAGGAAGGCACCAAGGCCGTGGCCGCGGGCATGAACCCGATGGACCTCAAGCGCGGCATCGACCTGGCTACCGCGAAAGTCGTCGAGGCGATCAAGGCCGCCGCCCGCCCGGTGAACGACTCGGCCGAAGTGGCCCAGGTCGGCACCATCTCGGCCAACGGCGAGACCGAAATCGGCCAGCAGATCGCCGACGCGATGCAGAAAGTCGGCAACGAGGGTGTCATCACCGTCGAAGAGAACAAGGGCCTCGAAACCGAGACAGACGTGGTCGAGGGGATGCAGTTCGACCGTGGCTACCTGTCGCCCTACTTCGTCACCAACTCGGACAAGATGATCGCCGATCTGGACGATTGCATGATCCTGCTGCACGAGAAGAAACTCTCGTCGCTGCAGCCGATGGTGCCGCTGCTTGAGCAGGTGATCCAGTCGCAGAAGCCGCTGCTGATCATCGCTGAAGACGTGGAAGGCGAGGCGCTTGCCACCCTCGTGGTCAACAAGCTGCGTGGCGGGCTGAAGATCGCCGCTGTCAAGGCGCCGGGCTTCGGTGATCGCCGCAAGGCCATGCTGCAGGACATCGCGATCCTGACCGGTGGCCAGGTGATATCGGAAGACCTGGGCATGAAGCTCGAGAATGTCACGATGGACATGCTCGGCCAGGCCAAGAAGGTCACGATCACCAAGGACGAGACCACCATCGTCGACGGTTCCGGCGAGAAGTCCGAGATCGAGGCCCGGGTCAGCCAGATCCGCACCCAGATCGAGGAGACCACCAGCGACTACGACCGCGAGAAGCTGCAGGAGCGTGTTGCGAAACTCGCCGGCGGCGTGGCCGTGATCCGCGTTGGCGGCATGACCGAGACCGAGGTGAAGGAGCGCAAGGACCGCGTCGACGACGCGCTTAACGCGACCCGCGCCGCGGTACAGGAAGGCGTGATCGTGGGCGGCGGTGTCGCTCTCGTCCAGGGCGCCAAGGCGCTGGACGGTCTGACCGGCGCGAATCCGGACCAGAACGCGGGTATCGCCATCGTGCGGCGCTCGCTGGAAGCTCCGCTGCGCCAGATCGCCGAAAACGCCGGCGTCGATGGCGCGGTCGTGGCCGGGAAGATCCGCGAAAGCGACGATCTGAAGTTCGGCTTCAACGCCCAGACCGAAGAATATGGCGACATGTTCAAGTTCGGCGTGATCGATCCGGCCAAGGTTGTCCGCACCGCGCTGGAAGACGCAGCGTCGATCGCCGGTCTGCTGATCACGACCGAGGCGATGGTCGCCGACAAGCCGCAGAAAGAAGGCTCCGGCGGCGGCGGCGGCATGCCCGACATGGGCGGCATGGGCGGCATGATGTAATCCTGCCCGCAAGAGCAGACGGGAAAGGGGGCCTTCGCGGGCCCCCTTTTTCATTCGGCGGGCGTGCAATCCCGGCGCGGCCCCTCGTCCGGAACCATTGATGCACCTCAAGGCGCGGCGGCCGAAACTCGACCAGACTGGGCCTTGAAAGCGCCGGGCCGCGCCCCGGCCTGTGGGAGGTGTGTCGATGCGTATCCTGATCCTGACCCTGTTCCTTTCGCTCCTGGCAAGCGCCGCCGTGGCGCAGGACAAGGGGGCGCTGACCATCGGTGGCGACGGCTTTAACGCCGGGCGGACCGTCACCCAGACGAAAGACGGGCTGGACGACCTGTTCATGGCAGGAGAGATCGTGACCTCGGCAGCGCCGATCTCGGGCAGCGCGCATCTGGCCGGGCGGCGCGTTTCGATCACGGGCGATGTCGGCGGAGATGTCTATGCCGCGGGGATGAACGTGAGCGTCGAGGGCCGCGTTGCCGGCGACGCGACGCTGGCGGGATATGACGTGAGCGTGGGCGCGGTGGGGGCCGACCTGCGCGCCTCGGGCTCCAACATCGCCGTCACCGGCCCGGTGGGCGGCTACGCCCTGTTGGCAGGCGATTCCGTGCGGCTCGACGGCCCGGTGGCGGGCGATGTGCGGCTGACCGCCCGGGCGGTGAGCTTCGGCGACTCCGCGCGGATCGACGGGCAACTGGTGCTCTACGAGGACGCGCCGGGCACGCTTGAGGTGCCTGACAGGGTGATCTCCGCGGACCGGATCGAGCGGCGCCCGGCCGAGGCCTGGCGCGGCGAGACCCGGACCTTGAGCCCGTTCAGTTGGGGCGGGTTCCTGCTGCGCTATCTCGGCGCGCTGGTCGTGGTTGCGGCGCTGGCCGCCCTGCTGGCCGCCGTTCTGCCGGGCCAGATGGCTGCGATGCGGCGGCGCATTCTCGACGCGCCGCTCCGGACGCTTTGGTTCGGGTTCCTGACGGAATCGGCGGTGTTCGGCTCGGCGATCCTGTTCGCGGTGACGCTGATCGGGATATTCCTGAGCCCGGCTTCCATTCTGATGGCGGTCATCGGCGGCTTCGTCGGATACTTGATCGGCAGCTATGCCTTCGGCGTGGGGCTGCTGCGGCTTTTCGGCCGGGAAGAGCCGGGCAGCACCCGCGCCCGGATGGGGGCCGCCGCCCTGGGGTCGGGTGTGGTCTGTCTGATTGCGCTGATCCCGATCATTGGCTGGATCATCGCGCTGGCCGTTACGCTGGCCGGCGTCGGCGCGCTGACCAGCCGGATTTTCCGCCCTCGGTTCTTTGTGCGCGAGCCTACTGGATAATCGGCTCCAGCGGGTCGTAAATCACGCCGTTGTCCCAAGCCGCCGCGGGCAGGCTGTCGGGCTTGTACCGGATCCCGCCCATCTCTTCGCGGGTGAAGAATCGCCGCTCGGTCACGATCCCCTCCGGGTCGATCCAGTCGGCGTGCAATTGCCCGGCGCGGATGGTGCAGCGGAAATAGATATCGACCTGGTGGAAGCTGCCGCCGGGGTCGTGAAACTCGTTCACCAGGCAGGGGGCGCCCACGTCGATGGTCAGGCCGGTCTCCTCGTGCACCTCGCGTGCCAGGTTGTCGGGCAGAGAGGTTCCGCGCTCGACCCCGCCGCCCGGCGCGCACCACAGGTCGCTTCGGCCGTCGGGATAGGCGTTCACCAGCAGCAGGCGGTTCTCGCACAGGATCAGCGCACGGACCGCCAGCCGTGGAAAATGCTCCGCCACGCCCTCAACCCGCCGGGCCGAGCCGGCGGTTCACATGGCCCATCTTGCGCCCCGGCTTGACCTCGGCCTTGCCGTAGAGGTGAATGGAGACGTCACGCTCCCGCGCGAAGTCCGACACGCGGTCCACATCGTTCCCGATCAGGTTCAGCATCTCGATATCCGAATGGCGCGCTCCGTCGCCCAGAGGCCAGCCCGCGATGGCGCGGATATGCTGTTCGAACTGGTCCACCATGCAGCCGTTCTGCGTCCAGTGCCCCGAATTGTGCACGCGCGGGGCGATCTCGTTGACGACCAGTCCATCGGGAAGGACGAAAAGTTCGACCCCCATCACACCGACATAGTCCAGCGCGTTGAGGATTTTCCCGGCCAGCAGCACCGCGTCGGTGCGTTGCGCGGCGGACAGCGGGGCGGGCAGGGTGGTGGTGTGCAGGATGCCCTCGCGATGGACGTTCTGGCCGGGATCGAAGCAGGCGACCTCGCCCGTCAATCCGCGCGCGGCGATCACCGAAACCTCGTGGCTGAACGCGACGAACCCTTCCAGCACGGCCGGGGCGCCGGCCATGGCCTCGAGCGCGGCGGTAGCCTCCTTCGGCGCGTCGATCCGGACCTGCCCCTTGCCGTCGTAACCGAAGCGGCGGGTCTTGATGATCGACGGCGTGCCGATTTCCGCCAGCGCCTCGGCCAGATCCTCGGCGTCGTCCACGGCGGCGAATGGGGCGATCTGCAGGCCGAGATCGCTTAGGAACGCCTTTTCGATCAACCGGTCCTGCGACACCGAAAGCGCCCGCCGCCCGGGGCGGATCGGTTTCAGCTTTTCCAGCAGATCCAGCGCCGAGGTCGGGATGTTCTCGAACTCATAGGTGATGACATCGACGCTTTCGGCAAAGGCGCGCAGCGCGGCCTCGTCGTCATAGGAGGCTGTCGTCACGCGCCGCGCGACCTGACCCGCGGGCGGCTCCGCGCCCGGCTCGAACACATGGCAGGTGAAGCCCAGCCGGGCGGCGGCGACCGACAGCATCCGGCCAAGCTGCCCGCCGCCGAGGATGCCTATCACGGCGCCGGGGGAAAGCGGCTCATTCATCGGCCGGTTCCTCGGGGATCGAGGCCGAGAGGTTGTCGCGCCACGCGTCAAGCCGTGCGGCAAGCTGGGGATCGTTCAGTGCGAGGATCTCGGCGGCCATCAGCCCTGCATTGGCCGCGCCCGACGCGCCGATCGCCATCGTGGCGACCGGGTAGCCCTTGGGCATCTGCACGATGGAATAAAGGCTGTCCACGCCCGACAGCGCCTTGGTTTGCACCGGCACTCCTATCACCGGCAGGCGGGTCTTGGAGGCCATCATGCCCGGAAGATGCGCCGCGCCGCCAGCCCCGGCAATGATCACATTCAGGCCGCGCGCAACGGCCCCCTTGCCGTAATCCCACAGTCGGTCCGGCGTCCGGTGGGCCGAGACGATTTTCGCCTCATGCGCCACGCCCAGATCGTCCAGAACCTCGGCCGCGGCCTTCATTGTGGGCCAGTCCGACTGACTGCCCATGATGATACCAACCTTCACGTCACGCATTGCGCCCCCTTCTTTCGGAAGCGGCACTATAGCGGGCTGAAAAAGCTACGCAATGATGTCCGGGGTGAGTTGATCCGCAACCGCGGCGATCTGGTCCTTGAGCGTCAGTTTCTGCTTCTTCAGCCGCCGAATCGCGAACTGATCGGCGGTGCCGCCCTTGTCCTGCAGGGCGTGGATCGCATCGTCCAGGTCGCGGTGTTCGCGCTTGAGGACCTCCAGTTTCACGCGGAGGACCTCTTCACTGTTCATTTCGCTGGCGATGTTCATGCGTCCGGACCTGAGTCGGTTTGCGTGGAGAGACGCTAACATAGCGTTTTTCAGGTCCTCGGGGAAGGGTGCCCTTGCAGCGCCCCCGCCCGGCGCCCATATTAAGTCAAGGTCGCCGAATGCCGGGGCCGCCCAATCACAGGTCGCTTCATCAAGGACTTGCGCATATGACAAAAATGACCCTCGCCTCGCATCCCTACCTGCTGGGGTTCGAGCAGATAGAACGCCTTCTGGAACGGAACGCCAAGTCCGGCAACGAAGGTTATCCGCCCTTCAACATCGAACAGACGTCCGAGCGGAGCTATCGCATCACGCTTGCGGTGGCCGGGTTCAGAGAGGAGGACCTCTCGATCACGGTCGAAGACCGGCAGCTGGTGATCCGCGGTCGTCAGAACGACGAGTCCGAGGAGCGTATCTTCCTTCATCGCGGCATCGCCGCGCGTCAGTTCCAGCGGTCTTTCGTGCTGGCCGACGGAGTGGAAGTGGCCGGCGCCACGATGGAAAACGGCCTGCTGCATGTGGATCTCGAACGCGCCGAGCCCGAGACGGTGGTGCAGACCATCAATATCCGGAAAGCGTAACGAGTAGAGAGGGGAACATCATGGATACGAAATACGACGTCCTGCCCGCCACCGAAGATCGGATCGTCTATGTCCGTCCGGTCGCCGTGTCTGACTTGCCCAAGGATGTGCAGGATCAGGCCATGGGGGCAAAGCAGCTTTATGCGGTGCATGACGCGAGCGGTGAGCGTCTGGCGCTGGTCAAGGACCGCAACCTGGCTTTCATCCTGGCCCGTCAGAACGATCTGACGCCGGTTACCGTACACTGAACGCGGGAGACCGGGGCGAAAGCCCCGGTCGTCGCGTTCCTGCGAGCTGTGTTTGTCGATTGATGCCGGCCAAGGCTCTCCCTAATTTCTTATTACCAAAAGATTTTTCAGGGTTCCCGATGTAACGGGACCGTCACATCGGAGAGGGTAATGAAGACGTCTGACGGTTACAGCAAGACGCAGATTGCGCTGCATTGGGGCATCGTGGTCCTGATCGCGGTGAATTACATCGTCAGCGACGGCATGGGTCGCGCCATGCGCGCCATGCTTAGGGGCGAGAACGTTACCGGGCTGACGCCCGCGGTTCACGTCTATGTCGGGCTTGCGGTTCTGGCGCTCGTGGCGTTGCGCCTGGTGATCCGGCTCTGGCGCGGCGCGCCTGCCCCGGTCGGGCATGGCCCGGAAATTCTGGAAAAGATGGGCGAAGCTGCACATTGGTTGCTTTACTTACTGCTTTTCGCGGTCCCGGTGCTGGGTGCGCTGGCCTGGTATGGCGGGATCGCGTCGTTGGGCGATGTGCATGTGATCGCGATGAACATCATGCTGGCTGTCGCCGGTGTGCATGCCTTGGCGGCGCTCTATCACCACTATGTGCTTCGCGACGAAGTGTTGACGAGGATGCTGCGCCCAGGGGGACGTCCCCAATCGTGACGCGACCCGCCGGCCTTGGCGGCAACCCAAAAAGGTAAAAAGGCCCGGGCGATCAATGATCGTCCGGGCCTTCCACTTCTTGACGGCGGCGGTGTTCAGCGCCCTGCCACGAGGCCCATCTGCTCCAGCTTCAGCAGGACCTGGTGCGCGCAGTTGTCCACGTCGGTGCCGGTGGTGTCCACGACCAGCTCGGCATTCGCAGGTTCCTCGTAAGGGTCCGAGATGCCGGTGAATTCCTTGATCTTGCCCTCGCGCGCCAGCTTGTAGAGGCCCTTGCGGTCGCGCTTCTCGCATTCCTCCAGAGGGGTGGCGACATGCACCTCGCAGAAGGCGCCGTAGGCTTCGATCCCCTCGCGCACGGCCCGCCGGGTGGCGGTATAGGGCGCGATAGGTGCGCAGATGGCGATGCCACCGTTCTTGGTGATTTCGGAGGCGACGAAGCCGATGCGGCGAATGTTCAGGTCACGATGCTCCTTCGAGAAGCCCAGTTCCGAGCTGAGGTTCTTTCGCACCACGTCGCCGTCCAGCAGGGTGACCGGGCGGCCGCCCATCTCCATCAGCTTAACCATCAGCGCGTTGGCAATGGTGGACTTGCCCGAGCCCGACAGGCCGGTGAAGAATACCGTGAAGCCCTGATTGGCGCGCGGCGGGCGCGTCTTGCGAAGCTCCTGCACGACCTCCGGAAACGAGAACCAGTCCGGAATTTCCAGCCCCTCGGACAGGCGGCGGCGAAGCTCGGTGCCCGAGATGTTCAGAATCGTCACGCCTTCCTCGATCTCGTCGGCAGGTTCGTATTGGGCGCGTTCCTGCACATAGACCATATGCTTGAAGGGCACCATCTCGACGCCGATCTCGCTCTGGTATTCGCGGAACAGTTCCTGCGCGTCATAGGGGCCATAGAAATCCTCCCCGGACGAGTTCTTGCCGGGGCCGGCATGGTCGCGGCCGACGATGAAATGCGTGACGCCGTGGTTTGCACGGATCAACCCGTGCCAGACGGCCTCGCGCGGGCCGGCCATCCGCATGGCCAGGTTCAGCAGGCTCATCGTCGTGGTCGAGTTGGGGTATTTGTCCAGCACCGCCTCGTAGCAGCGCACGCGGGTGAAGTGATCGACGTCACCGGGCTTGGTCATGCCGACGATCGGATGGATCAGAAGGTTGGCCTGCGCCTCCTTGGCGGCGCGGAAGGTCAGTTCCTGGTGCGCGCGGTGCAGCGGGTTGCGGGTCTGGAAGGCCACGATCCGGCGCCAGCCGAGCTTGCGGAACTGGGCGCGCAATTCGTTCGGCGTGTCGCGGCGCGCCTTGAAGTCGTAATGCACGGGCGGCTGTATGCCCGTCACCGGCCCGCCCAGATAGACGGGACCCGCGGTGTGGTGCAGGTAGTTCACCGCCGGATGCGCCACATCGTCGGCGCCGAACACCTTCTCGGCCTCGCGCGCCTTGTTCGGCGTCCATTTGTCGGTCAGCGACATGATCGCGAGGATCACGCCTTCCTGGTCACGCAGGGCGATGTCCTGTCCCGGCTCCAGTCCCTCGGCGAATTTCTCGGACACGTCCAAGGTGATCGGCATCGGCCAGAGCGTGCCGTCCGACAGGCGCATGTTCTCGACCACGCCATCGTAGTCCTGCTCGGTCAGGAAGCCCTTCAGCGGGTTGAAGCCGCCGTTCATCAGCAGTTCGAGGTCGCAGATCTGGCGCGGGGTCAGATCCCAGCTCGGCAGATCGCCGGCCTCAACCTTAAGCTTCTGAGCGCTCTCATAGGACACATAAAGCTCCGGGATCGGAGCGAGGTTGGACATCTGCATCGTTTCAACTCGGCTTTCTGATATTCAAACAAGGACAGCCCGGCGGCCGGTCATGAGCGGGCCTAGCCCCGATGTAACGGGGATTTCAACCACCCCGCCGCTTCTTTTTCGATTTGCGGCGGAAAGGACGCGAAAAGCCGCCATTGCCGGAAAATCATCCCGCCTCTTGCTCCGCAAGGAAACGCTCGGCCTCGAGCGCGGCCATGCAGCCCATCCCGGCCGAGGTCACGGCCTGCCTGTAGATGTGATCCGTCAGGTCGCCCGCTGCGAAAACGCCGGGAATCGATGTGGCGGTGCTGTCGGGCCGTGTCACGACATAGCCGCCCATATGCGTTTCCAGCTGATC
>JBAVQZ010000330.1:0-4342 GCA_049694515.1 Paracoccaceae bacterium
GCGCTGGTTCGATCTGGATCGGTTCGCGGGGGCGTCGCGCCTGACCAACTGGATCGCCCGCACCGACGACCTTGACTCGGCGCTGGTGGCGGCGCCCGCGGGATGCGGCGAACCTATGGCGTTGGCGCGTGGCGATCTGCGCTGGCGCATGGCCGTCCCCGAGGACGGGCGGCTGCCGTTCGACGGGGCCTTCCCCGCGCTGATCGAGTGGGAAGGCGCGGCCCATCCGGCGGCGCGCCTGCCCGATGCCGATTGCCGGTTCAAGGCGCTGGAGGTGATCCATCCGCAGGCCGACGCGCTGCGTCTTGCGCTGACGGGCGTTCTGGACGATCCACGCGTGGCGATCATGCAGGGGCCGGAAAAGCGGCTTCGCGCGCATATCGACACCCCGGACGGTCCGAGGGTCCTGTCTTGACCATCCGCGCGGCGACGCCGGCCGATTGCGCCGCGATCCGGGACATCTGGAACCCGGTCATCCGCGACAGCCTGATCACCTTCAATCCGGTGGAAAAGACCGCGCCCGAGCTTGACGCGCTGCTTGCCGCCAAGGCGACGCTCGGCCATCCCTTCCTGGTGGCCGAGGCGGGCGGGCAGGTGGCGGGCTTCGCCACATACGGCCAGTTCCGGGCCGGCGCCGGCTATGCCCACACGATGGAGCACACCATAATCCTGGCGCCGCAGGCGCGCGGGCGGGGGCTGGGCCGGGCGCTCATGGCGGATCTGGAGGCGCGGGCCCGCGGCGCGGATGTCCATTCCATGTTCGCTGGCGTCAGCGCGGCGAATCCCGAAGGCGTCGCCTTTCACCTCGCCCTCGGCTATATGCAGGTGGCGCGGCTGCCCGAGGTGGGGCGCAAGGCGGGTCGATGGATCGACCTTGTTCTGATGCAGAAATTTCTGACCTGACTTCCCGTTTCGCAGCCGATAGTTTGCCGCCCATGTCACTCTGGTCCCGCATCGCTGACGCCGTATCGGCCCTGGCAAAGGGCGAAAGCCTGGCCCGGTTGTTCGACCGGCTGCGCACCCCGCCCGAGCGCACCGTCGCCTTCACCATCGCGGTGATCGCGCTGGGCGCGAAGATGGCCAAGGCCGACGGTCGCGTCACCCGCGACGAGGTCACTGCCTTCCGCGAGGTTTTCACGATTCCGCAGGACGAGGCGGCGAATGCCGCGCGGGTCTTCAACCTGGCCCGGCAGGACGTGGCCGGGTTCGAGGATTATGCCACCCGCATCCGCCGCATGTTCGGCCCGGACGACAGCCCGCTCACCGACCTGCTGGAGGGGCTGTTCCACATCGCCCTGGCCGACGGCGACTATCACCCCGACGAGGACCGGTTCCTGGCACGGGTGGCCGAGATCTTCGGCCTGTCCGAGCGCAGCTTCCGCGTCATCCGGGCGCGTTTCGTCAAGGATGCGCGGGCCGATCCCTATGACGTGCTGGGGGTGCCTCACGACGCCGGGCTGAAAGAGGTCCGCAAGGCCTGGCACAAGGCGGTGCGCGAGACCCACCCCGACCGGATGCTGGCCCGCGGCGTACCGGAAGAGGCCGTGAAGCTGGCCGAAAAGCGCCTGATCGCCGTCAACCAGGCATGGGAGGAGATCGCCATGGAGCGCGGCGCGTGAGGATCGCGACCTACAATGTCGAATGGTTCAACAACCTGTTCGATGATTACGGGCACCTGTTGGAGGACGACCACTGGTCGGGTCGGCAAGACGTCCGCCGATACCAGCAGATCGGGGCGCTGGGCATCGTCTTTACCGCGCTGGACGCGGACGCCGTGCTGATCGTCGAGGCGCCCGATCACAATGGTCGCCGCGCCACGGTGCCGGCGCTGGAAACCTTCGCGGCGAAGATGGATCTGCGGGCGCGAAAGGCGATCGTGGGCTTCGAAAGTGACACCCAGCAGGAAATCGCGCTGCTCTACGATCCCGACATGCTGAGCGCGGCCCATGATCCGAAAGGGGAGCCCACCGGCAAGAAGGGCTCGCCCGATGCGCCGCGATTCGACGGCGTGTTCCGCTGGGATCTGGACGTGGACAGCGCGCCCGAGCTGATCCGCTTTTCCAAGCCGCCGCTTGAGCTTGCGGTGACGACGGCGGCCGGGAAGCGGTTGCGGATGATCGGGGTTCACGCCAAGTCGAAGGCGCCGCGCGGCGCCAGCACGCCTGACGAGGTCATGCGCGTGTCGATCGACAACCGCCGCAAGCAGCTGGCGCAATGCATCTGGCTGCGCCAGCGGGTGGATGCGCATCTGAGCGCGCGCGACCCGCTGATCGTGCTGGGCGATTTCAACGACGGCCCCGGTCTGGACGAGTATGAAAAGCTGTTCGGCCGCTCGGGCGTCGAAATCGTCATGGGCGATGACGAGGACGACGCGGCGCTTCGACTCTACGACCCTCATGCGCGGCAGGCGTTGCAGGGACGGCTGGGCGCGCATCCCGCGACGGCGCGCTTCTTCATCTCCAGCCAGAACCGGTATCTGTCGGCGCTGCTGGATTACATCATGATTTCCGACGATCTGCGCGCGAAAAGCCCGCGCTGGCGCATCTGGCATCCGTTCGACGATCCCGGCTGCTATCGCCTGCCCGAGCTGCGCGAGGCGCTTCTGATGGCATCGGACCATTTTCCGGTGACGCTCGACTTCGCGCCGTGACCTTCAAACGCCCCGGACGAGCGCCTATATTGACCCTCATGAAAAACGCTGCAGCACTCATTCTTTCCGCCTGCCTGATTGGCACTCCGGTCTTGGCCCAGGAGGGGGACGCCAACGACGGCGGCAAGTCGGGCGACATGCAGCAGGGTATGACCCTGTTGCAGGAGGGCGCGCGCCTGTTCTTCAAGGGCCTGACCGACGAGATGGAGCCGAAGCTGAACGAGCTGGCCCAGCATCTGCGCCCGGCGATGCGTGAACTCATGCTGCTGATCGACGATTTCGACGCCTACGAGCTGCCCGAGAAGCTGCCGAACGGCGACATCATCATCCGCCGCAAGACGCCCTTGCCGCCAGAGCCGGGCACCGATGGCGAGATCGAGTTGTAAGGGCGGGCCTAGTCGTCCGCGACCGTCGCCACGCGATGCGCGGTGCGCCTGACCTTCACCTTGGTTTCCACGCCAAGCGCTTTCGCCAGAGAGCCGAAGCGTGCCTCGGCCACTTCGCCGAAAAGTCCCTCGGCGCCCGGGTCGAGCCAGAGTTCCAGCATCTTCTTCTTCGGGAAATAGCGCAGTTCGGCCAGTTGGTCCGGCGCCTCGGTCGAGAACATCGCGCCGAACCGCATCGCCTTGCCCAGCACCTCGGCATCCGCGATCTGCTTTTCGTCGAGCAGGCCGAAGAGCGGCTCGAACCGGCTGCCGGCGCGCGAGTTCTTGTAGCGGTGCAAAAGCGCAAGCCCCAGGAACACGCGCCCGACGTGATCCAGCCCGCCCAGGTTGGCGCGGGTGGCGTTGTCGAAACAGACCTCGTGGCGGTAATCGGGATGCGCGCGCCAAGCCGTGTCATGCAACAGGCAGGCCGCCTTTATCAGCCGTTGGCGCGCCGGGTTGGCCGCGTTGAACAGCGGCTTGATGAACGTATAGAGCTGCCGCCCGAAGCCCGGCATCCGCGCCGATGTCGCCTCGGCGAAGCGGCAGGCCTCGATCAGCGGATCGCGGGCGCGAAGCCGCTCGGGCATCTGCTCGTAAAGCAGCCCCTCGCGGATGCCGTAGCTTGAGACGAAAATCTCCTTCGGCTTGAGCGTCGCCAGAAGCTGTTTCAGCACCTGCGCGGCCACGGGCACCAGCGACATCCGCTCGGCCCCGGTGCCGGTGCGCGCGCGCAGCGCGTCGATGTCGTTTTCGCCGATCCACATGATCGTCGCCAGGATGGATTTGCGCGACATCCGGTATTCGTGCAGTACCAGAAGCGGATAGCCGCGCCGCTCCATGTCAAGCCGCGCGATAGCCCGCCACGAGCCGCCGACCAGGTAGAGCCGGTTGTGGTCGGTGCCCATATGCGCGGCCAGTTCCTCCATCCGGGCGGCGATGTATTTCTTCTGCGCTTTCTTGCCGCCCTGCACCTCGCCCAGCTTGAACGGCCCCAGCGCAGAGGTCAGGCGACGCCCGACGCGGCCCGAGGCGACCTCGGCCAGTTCCATCGACGAGCCGCCGATGTCACAGACCAGCCCCTCGGCCTCGGGCCAGCCCAGCAGCACGCCCTGTGCGGAAAGCCGGGCCTCTTCTTCGCCGCCGATCACCCAGAGCTTGAGGCCGGTCTCGCGTTCCACCTGTTCGCGGAATTCGGGCCCGTCCTCGGCATCGCGCACCGCGGCCGTCGCCACGGCTGTCAGCGGCGCGGCGCCCATGCCCGCGG
>JBAVQZ010000331.1:0-1986 GCA_049694515.1 Paracoccaceae bacterium
GGGTGTGGGCATCACGGGTGTCGTTCTGAAGCAAACCGGACGGACAACCGTAGGCGCTCTCGCAAACCACATCTGGGACGTCTCCGGGCCGACTGACATCAACTCCACATATCTGCAACCATTCCTAAGCTACACGACACCAAAATTGTGGACCTATGGCGTCAACATCGAAGGAACATATGACTGGACGACGGATCAATGGTCTGCTCCGCTGAACGTTTCAGCCAGCAAATTGATTAGTATCGGTGGTCAGAAGATCTCGGTCGGAGGTGGTGTTGGCTATTGGCTCGCAAGCCCGAATGGCCAGGCCGACGACTGGCGGGCGCGCTTGACAGTTACCTATCTTTTTCCGAAATGATCGCGGATCGGGCATAACTCAAGCCGCGGGCGGTTCTGTGAGTTTCCCGTGGGACCCAATCTTCCCGGGCTTCGCGTTCATGCGGAAGCCGATGGCCGTTTGAGAAAGTCTTGCAAACTGTGTCCCCAAAAACAAAGCGAGCACCGGGATTGCCGACTAAAGTGTATAACGACGGACACCGACTAAAGGTCGCAAGACAAAACGCCATCTTTGCTGGCGTCGGTCGTGACCTGCCCCCCGCGAAATCCCTCACCTTGATGTAGAGTCTGCTCAACGTTGAAGGAGCAGACGAATGCGAAAGAGCCGTTTTACCGAGGCGCAGATTATCGGGATGATCAAGGAGCAGGGTTCAAGCGTTAAGCGATTGATCCAGTGGATCAATCGTAGCGCAGAACGGCATGCCGACGGCCGAAGTGTGCCGGCGCCACGGGCTGAGCCCAGCCACGTTTTACAAGCTGAAATCCAAGTATGGCGGCATGGAGGTGTCGGAAGCCGCCAGGCTGAAGGAGCTGGAGGACGAGAATGCCAAGCTGAAGCGACTACTGGCCGACACGATGCTCGACAACGTGGTTCTGAAGGATCTGCTGGGAAAGAACTGACGACATTGACCAAGCGGCGAGAGGCAGCGCTGAGGGCGATACGGGAGCATGACATCTCGCAGCGCCGGGCCTGCCGGCTTGTCGGTGTCGATCCCAAGACGGTCCGGCGCGAACGCCCGCCAGACTGCGTCGAGATCCGCGAGGAGATGCGGGAGATCGCCGGAAAAAGGCGTCGGTTCGGCTATCGCCGGATCGGCGTCCTGCTGGAACGAAAAGGCATGATCATGAACCACAAGAAACTGTATCGGCTCTACCGGGAGGAAGAGCTCTCGGTGAAGCGACGACGTGGCCGCAAGCGGGCCCGTGGCACACGCACACCGATGCCGGAGGCGGCGCGCCCAAATGCGCGGTGGTCGCTGGACTTCCTGTCCGACAGCTTCGGTGCTTCACGCAAGTTCCGCATTCTGGCGGTGATCGACGATTGCTGCCGCGAGAACCTGTGCCTGATGGCCGACACCAGTATCTCGGGAGCCCGTGTCGCCCGCGAGCTGGATGCGCTGGTGCGAGTCCATGGAAAGCCAGGTTGCATCGTCAGTGATAACGGGACCGAGTTCACCAGCCGGGCCATCCTGAAATGGGCCGACCAGAACGATGTGCCGTGGCATTACATCGACCCCGGAAAACCGCAGCAGAATGCCTTCATCGAGTCATTCAACGGTAGTCTGCGCGACGAGTTATTGAACGAGGAGATCTTTGACACGCTGGACGATGCCAGGCGAAAGCTGGCGCTATGGCGGTATGACTACAACACCGTCAGGCCGCACTCGTCGCTCGGCAACCAGACGCCGCTGCAAGCGCGCCGGACGCTTGAGCAATTTGAGGGCTCCGCGCCCGGCGCGCTTGCCCAAACCGAAACCGACGATTATCAAAACCAAACCCGCAGACTCTCGTTATGAACGAGGGACGACCGGGGGGCAGGTCAAGACAGGAAAATGCCCGGTTCAGGCGCTGATCCGGCTTGCAGAGCAGGCTGAGGCTGATGGTGATCGCGGCCAGGCGATTGGAGCGTGGAAGAGTATTCTTCCCTAC
>JBAVQZ010000332.1:0-2573 GCA_049694515.1 Paracoccaceae bacterium
CGATGGAGGTTGCCCTCGACATGGCGGCCGCGGCCACCGACCGCGACCCCGTCGATTTCCGCCGCGCCCTGCTGCCCGAGGACGGCACCGAGGATCAGCGCCGGATGCGCGGCGTGCTGGATCTGGCGGCCGAGAAATCGGGCTGGGGCGGCAATCTGCCGGACGGACATGGCCGCGGGATCGCGGTGCACAAGTCGTTCAACACCTATGTCGCCGAGGTGGTCGAGGTTTCGACGAACGACGGCAAGGTGAAGATCGAGAAAGTGACCTGCGCCGTCGATTGCGGCACCGTGGTCAACCCGGACGTGGTGAAGGCACAGATGGAAGGCGGCATCGGCTATGGCCTTGGTCACGTGATGCGCGACAAGATCACCATGACCGAGGGCGAGGTCGATCAGAACAACTTCCCCGACTACGTGCCGCTGCGGATGTCCGATATCGGCACGATCGAGGTGCATCTGCTTGACAACGGCGACGCGCCCACCGGCGTGGGCGAGCCCGGCGTGCCGCCCTCGGGTCCGGCCCTGGCGAACGCCATCGCGGCGGCCACGGGCAAGCGGGTTCTGACCCTGCCGATGTGGGACAACGGCGTGGAATTCGCCTGACCCGCATCCCACGGAAACGATCCGGCACAAAAAAAGGCCGCCCCATTGGGCGGCCTTTCGCGTGGAACGGGACGGAAGTTATTACTCTTCGTCTTCCAACGCCTCGACAGCCTTCTGGAGTTCCTCCTTCGAGACCTCCTTCTCGTTGATCTCGGCCAGCTCGAACAGGTAGTCCACGACCTTGTCCTCGAAGATCGGGGCCCGCAGCTGCTGCTGCATCTGCGGGTTCTGCTGGACATATTCGAAGAACTGCCGCTCCTGGCCGGGATATTGACGCGCCTGGTTCATGATCGCCTGGGTCATCTCGGCATCCGAGACCTCGATCTCGGACTTGCGGCCCAGCTCGGCCAGCAGAAGGCCAAGGCGGACCCGGCGCTCGGCCAGCTTGCGATGCTCGTCGGTCGGCTCGATCTCGCCATGGTCGTGGTCGTGATCGTCGGGATGCTCCTCATGGTGAAGCTGATGGGCGATCTGCTTGGCCTCGGCCTCCACCAGGCTCGGCGGAAGTTCGAAGCTGACCTTCTCGTCCAGCGCGTCCAGCAACGCGCGCTTCATCAGCGCGCGCGAGGCGTTGGCGTATTCCGACTCCAGCCGTTCGGAGACCTGCGCCTTCAGCGCGTCCAGATCGTCGGCGCCGAACTGCTTGGCCAGTTCATCGTCGATCTCGGCGGGTTTCGGCGCCTTCACGGCGGTCACCGTGCAGTCGAATACGGCTTCCTTGCCGGCCAGATGCTCGGCGCCGTATTCCTCGGGGAAGGAGACCTTGACCTCGACCTCGTCACCGGCCTTGGCGCCGACAAGCTGCTCCTCGAAGCCGGGGATGAAGCTGTCGGAGCCCAGAACCAGCGGGTATTCCTCGGCCGCGCCACCCTCGAACGGCTCGCCGTCCACCTTGCCGACGAAGTCGATCACCACCTGATCGCCGTCCTTGGCCTTGCTGCCCTTCTTGCGGTCCTCGAAGCTCTGGGCGCTTTCGGCCAGGCTTTTCAGCGCGTCGTCAACATCGGCATCGGCGGCCTTGACGACCAGCTTTTCCAGCGTCACGCCCTTCATGTCGAGTTCGGGGATCTCGGGCAATGCCTCATAGGTCATCTCGACCGTGACGTCATCGCCTTCCTTCCAATCCTCGTTGGTCATCTTGACGTCGGGCTGCAGCGCCGGACGGTCTCCGGTCTCTTCGAAATGCTCCGACATGGCGCCGTCCACGGCATCCTGCATCGCCTCGCCCAGCAGGCGCTGGCCG
Organism: Paracoccaceae bacterium; assembly: GCA_049694515.1. GTDB lineage: Bacteria > Pseudomonadota > Alphaproteobacteria > Rhodobacterales > Rhodobacteraceae > JADQCB01. Next base: position 1,849 of record JBAVQZ010000332.1, read on the forward strand.
AACTGCTTTTTCAGCAGCGCCAAAGGCACCTTGCCCTTGCGGAAGCCCTTCATCTCGACATCGGGCTGCGCCTCTTCCAGCTTGGCGTTGACCTTGGCGTCAAGCTCCTCGGCGGTCACGGTGATCTGGTAGCCGCGTTTCAGCCCGTCATTGACTTTTTCGGTGACCTGCATTTCGTCGTCCTTCTTGTCCATCCGTGGTGCGGGTGGAGGGACTTGAACCCCCACGCCCTGCGGCGCCAGAACCTAAATCTGGTGCGTCTACCAGTTCCGCCACACCCGCAAAACCATGAAGGCCGCCCCCGACGCGTGAGGGCCGCCCCTGAAATTCGCGCCCTTCTAGCAAAGCCGCCCGGCGGATGCGAGAGGAAAAAGCATCCCAGAAAATCCTCGCAGCAACCCGATTTCTGACATATTCTGCGGCAAAACAAAAAGGCAGGTAATGAGCGAGCAATATCATGACCCATGCGACCGAACGGCGCGCGGGACAACGCGCATCGCGCGATGTTCCGGCCCAGTCCCGGGGCGGGCTGGCGCAAGGCAGCGTCGTGCTGACACTGGACGGCGCGCTTCCCATCGAATTCCTCACCCCCGGCGACCGGATCATCACCCGCAACGGCGCGCGCACCCTGCGCGGTGTTGATGTGCGGACACTTGACCAGGCGCCGATGCGTATCGCGCCCGGCACTCTGGGGCATGACCGCCCCGACGAGGCGCTGCTGATCG
>JBAVQZ010000333.1:0-11228 GCA_049694515.1 Paracoccaceae bacterium
GGACTCGGCCCCTTCGGAGAGGGCCGATGCGTCGACATCGAGCTTGCGCGCCAGATCGACCAGCAGCTTGCCACCGATTCTGCGCCTGTTGTGCTCGATCAGGTTGAGGTAGGCGGGGGAAATGCCCACCTCGCGCGCCAGATCAGCTTGCCGTCGCCCCAGGACCAGCCGCCTTTCCCTGATACGCGTCCCGACAAGCGTGCTCTGCGCCATGATGAAATCTCCCGCTCTGACAAGGGCTTGCTGCACCCGCAAGATAACTTGTTTACAAAACGCAGTTCACCCTTGTGTAATAGTTTACAAGAAAATCATTACAGTAAAAGCAGTTGTTGCCTAATTTTCGGTCTTTCCCCGATAATGACGTCACCTTGTAAAAGGTCGCGACCCGCGCAGAGGAGGCGCCGGGCCGCATTTCACATAACGGGAGGAATCCATGTCCAATTCGAGACTGACTCGTCGCGGCTTGCTGAAAACAAGCGCGGTCGCCGGGGCCGGGCTTGCCATGCCGACCTTCTTTTCCGCCGGCTCGGCGTCGGCCTTCACCAACGACCCGGGCAGCGGCGACGTGACGCTTGGCTTCAACGTGCCGCAATCCGGCCCCTATGCCGACGAGGGCGCCGATGAGCTGCGCGCCTATCAGCTGGCCGTCGAGCACCTGAACGGCGAAGGCGACGGCGGGATGCTCAACACGTTCTCGTCCGATGCGCTGCAGGGCAACGGCATCAACGGCCACAAGGTGAAGTTCGTCACCGGCGACACCCAGACCAAGTCCGACGCAGCGCGCGCCTCGGCCAAGTCGATGATCGAGAAGGACGGCGCGGTGATGATCACCGGCGGGTCGTCCTCGGGCGTGGCAATCGCCGTGCAGGGCCTCTGCCAGGAAGCCGGCGTCATCTTCATGGCCGGTCTCACCCACTCCAACGACACCACCGGCAAGGACAAGAAGGCCAACGGCTTCCGCCACTTCTTCAACGCCTATCAGTCCGCCGCCGCGCTGGCGCCGGTGCTGGCCGACCGCTATGGCAAGGACCGCAAGTTCTATATGCTGACGGCCGACTACACCTGGGGATGGACGCAGGCCGCCTCGATGAAATCGTTCATGGAGGGCGAAGGCTGGAGCATGGTCGAGGATGTGCGCACGCCGCTGGCGGCGACCGACTTCTCGTCCTACCTGGCGCCTGTCCTGAACTCGGGCGCCGACGTGCTGATCCTGAACCACTACGGCGGCAACATGGTGAACTCGCTCACCAACGCCGTGCAGTTCGGCCTCAAGGACAAGATGGTCAACGGCAAGCAGTTCGAGATCGTCGTGCCGCTCTACTCCCGCCTCATGGCGAAGGGTGCGGGCTCGGCGGTCAAGGGCATCTTGGGCTCGACCAACTGGCACTGGTCGCTGCAGGAGACTGACCCGGCATCGGCCGCTTTCGTCAAGTCCTTCGGCACCAAATACGGCTTCCCGCCCAGCCAGGCGGCGCATACCTGCTACGTGCAGACGCTGCTTTACGCCGACGCGGTGACGCGGGCAAACTCGTTCAATCCCTGCGACGTGGTGGCGGCGCTGGAAGGGTTCGAGTTCGACGGCCTGGGCAACGGCCCGACCCTGTATCGCGCTGCCGACCACCAGTGCTTCAAGGACGTGCTGGTCGTGCAGGGTAAAGAGAACCCGGAAAGCGAGTTCGACCTTCTGGAAGTCGTCGAGAAGACGCCGGCCGACAAGGTCATGTACGAGCCGGACAACGAGTTCTTCGCCGGTGGCGACCTGGGCACCTGCAACCCCGGCGCCTGATGGCCTGAAACGATGCCGGTCGCGTGTGCGCGCGGCCGGCCATTCGTCGCCCCGGGCCATTGGCCGCCGGGCGCATTTTCAAACAATCTGACAGGTGTGGGGACCGATGGACGCGATCCTTCTGCAAACCCTCAACGGCCTCGACAAGGGATCGGCCTATGCGTTGATCGCGCTGGGTCTGACGCTCATTTTCGGCACGCTCGGCGTGGTAAACTTCGCCCATGGCGCGCTGTTCATGATCGGGGCGTTCTGTTCGGTCACGCTCGAACGCATCTTTCGTCTTTCGTTCGAGACGGTGGACCCGACCAAGACCGATTTCCTCGGCAACCCGGCGGTGGTCAAGACACCGTATGTCGAGGCCTGGTTCGGGCCCGAGATCGGCGGCGCAATCATAGACTGGGCGGTGCCGCTGGCCATCGTTTTCGCCATACCCGTCATGGTCGGCCTCGGCTTCGCGATGGAGCGCGGCCTGATCAAGCACTTCTACAAGCGCCCACACGCAGACCAGATCCTGGTCACCTTCGGCCTGGCGATCGTGCTTCAGGAAATCGTCAAATATTTCTTCGGCGCCAACCCGATTCCGACCCCGGCGCCCGTCGCTTTCAAGGGCTCGTTCGATTTCGGCGTTCTGGTCGGCCTCGACGTCAACCAGGTCATCTATCCCTATTGGCGGATGGTGTATTTCTGTTTCGCCGCGGTGATCATCGGCGGCGTGTTTGCGTTCCTGCGTTTCACCACCTTCGGCATGGTCGTGCGGGCCGGCATGGCCGACCGCGAGACGGTTGGCCTGCTTGGCATCAACATCGATCGGCGCTTCACAATCATGTTCGGCATCGCTGCGGCCGTGGCGGGGCTTGCGGGTGTGATGTACACACCGATCAACTCGCCCAATTACCACATGGGAATGGATTTCCTCGTGCTCAGCTTCGTCGTCGTGGTGGTCGGCGGCATGGGCAGCCTGCCCGGAGCGGTGCTGGCGGGGTTCCTGCTGGCGATCCTGGAAAGCTTCGCTTCGATGAACGAGATCAAGGACATCCTGCCGGGCATCGACCAGATCATCATTTATCTCGTGGCGATCGTCATCCTGCTGACCCGGCCGCGCGGCCTGATGGGTCGCAAGGGCGTGATGGAGGAGTAAGACATGTTCGGACTGGACAGCAGAGACACCAAATTCCTTCTGATCGTCATGTTCCTGACGCTGGCGACCCCGATCCTTCTGCAACCCTTCCCAGAAGGCTCGGCGATGGCACAGTTCAACGCGGGCTATCCCGACCTGATGCAGCGCTTCGCGATCTACGGCATCTTCGCGATCGGCTTCAACATCCTGTTCGGCCTGACCGGCTACCTCTCCTTCGGCCACGCGGCCTTTCTGGGGGTGGGCAGCTATTCGGCGATGTGGATGTTCAAGCTTTTGTCGATGAACGTACTTCCCGCGATCATCCTGTCGGTCGCCATCTCGGGTCTGTTCGCATTGCTGATCGGCTTCGTGTCGCTGCGGCGCTCGGGGATCTATTTCTCGATCCTGACGCTCGCCTTTGCACAGATGTCCTTCAACCTGGCCTATTCGGTGCTGACCCCGATCACGAACGGAGAGACAGGACTTCAACTGGCGCTTGACGATCCGCGTATCCTGGACGGCGCGCGGAGCACATCGTCCCTGCCGTTCCCCAGCCTGTTCGGGCTCGAAATGAACCAGTCGGTCCAGGTCGAACTCTTCGGGCGGCTGTTCACTTTCTCGGCGGGCTACTATCTTTGCGCCGTCATCGCGATCCTGGCGTTCTACCTTTCGCTGCGGATCTTCCGCTCGCCTTTCGGCATGATGTTGCGCGCGGTCAAGACCAACCAGACGCGGATGAACTATACCGGCCTGAACGCGCGTCCCTATACGCTTGCGGCCTTCGTCATTTCGGGGATGTATGCGGGGTTGGCCGGCGGTCTTCTGGCGTCGATGGACCCGCTGGCCGGGGCCGAGCGCATGCAGTGGACCGCGTCGGGCGAGGTGGTTCTGATGACCATCCTCGGCGGCGCGGGCACCCTGATGGGGCCGGTCCTGGGTGCGGGCTTCATCAAGTATTTCGAGAACATCTTCTCGAAAATCAACGACCACGTCCTGCACGGCTGGTTCAGCTTCCTGCCCGACGGGCTGGAAAACTTCCTGGTCGACATCATCCACCCCTTCGTCGGCAAGGGGTGGCAGTTGACGCTGGGCGCGCTGTTCATGCTTGTCGTGATCTTCCTGCCCGGCGGGCTGATGGAAGGCGGCCAGCGCATCTGGCGGCTGTTCCGCAGGAAGAAACGCAAAGGCGAGGACGAGTCGGGCCACCCGCCACGGCCCACGCCCCACGTTGCCGAATAAGGAGAGCTGAAAGATGGGTATCCTTGAAGTCAAGGGCGTGAACAAGCGCTTCGGCGGCTTGCAGGCACTGGGCGACGTGAACCTGAGCGTGCAGCAGAACACCGTCCACGCCATCATCGGGCCGAACGGCGCGGGCAAGTCGACCCTGTTGAACTGCCTGGTCGGCAAGCTCATCCCCGACACCGGCTCGGTCATGTTCGACGGGCAGTCGGTGCTGGGCCGAAAGCCTTACGAGATCAACCAGATGGGCATCAGCCGCGTGTTCCAGACGCCCGAAATCTTCGGCGACCTGACGGTGCTGGAAAACGTGCTGATCCCCTGCTTCGCCCGGCGCGACGGCGCCTTCCGGATGCACGCCTTCGAGACGGTGAGCACCGAGAAGGACATGATCGACAAGGCCATGCACATGCTGGAAGACGTGAACATGGCCGACAAGAAGGACATGCATTCCGCCTCGATGTCACGCGGCGACAAGCGCCGGCTGGAAATGGCGATGTGCCTGGTGCAGGATCCCAAGCTGCTTCTGCTGGACGAGCCCACGGCCGGCATGTCGCGCGCCGACACAAACAACACGATCGAGTTGCTGAACCAGATCAAGGGCAAGCGCGACATCACCATGGCGATCATCGAGCATGACATGCACGTCGTGTTCTCGCTCGCCGACCGGATCACCGTTCTGGCGCAGGGCAGCCCGCTGGTCGAGGATATCCCCGAAAAGATCAAGGGTAACCCGAAGGTGCAGGAAGCCTATCTGGGCGAGGCGCGCGAGTAATGAGCGCGGAAAGGAAACCGTCATGAACGCCAAGACTGACTTCAGCAAACACGCAAACCAGGCCGAAACGGCCCCCGCTTTTCTCTCTGTCTGGGACCTGCATGCCTATTACGGCGAAAGCTATATCGTGCAGGGCGTCAACTTCAACGTCCACGAGGGCGAGATCCTGGCGCTGCTGGGCCGCAACGGCGCGGGCAAGACCTCGACCTTGCGCGCGATCGCCCGGCTGGACAGCCCCGCGCTTACGCATGGCGAGATCTGGCTGGATCACCAGCCGTTGCACCGTATGCGCGCTCACGATGCCTCGATAGCCGGAATGGCACTGGTGCCCGAGGACCGGCGCATCATCCCCGGCCTCACGGTCCAGGAAAACCTGGAACTGGCCCAGATCGTCGAGCCGGTCGGCTGGGAGATCGAGCGGCTTTACGAGTTGTTCCCCCGCCTTGGCGAGCGCCGCAAGCAGGAGGGCGTGACCCTTTCGGGCGGTGAACAGCAGATGCTGGCGATTGCCCGGGCGCTGGCGCGCGACATCAAGGTTCTGCTTCTCGACGAGCCTTACGAGGGCCTGGCGCCGGTGATCGTCAACGAGATCGAAAAGACCCTGATCCACATCAAGGAACAGGGGATCACGACAGTTATCGTCGAGCAGAACGCTGTCCGCGCCTTGGAACTGGCTGACCGGGCCGTTATCCTCGACACGGGGCAGATCGTGTTTGACGGCACTGCCACCGAAATGCTGGAAAATCAGGAGCTGCGGACCGAGTATCTGGCAATCTGACCGCTTTTCCCGCCCGGCCCTTGCCGGCTCGGGCAGGCCTTCGAAAGAAAGACGTCCCAAATCCGGGAGGAAACGACGCTATGACCGACAAGACCTATCCGCCCAGTGCCGATTTTGCCGCTAACGCCCATATCGACGCGGCGAAATACAAGAAGATGTATGCCGACTCGATCGCCGATCCGTCGGCATTCTGGGCCGAGCATGGCAAGCGGATCGACTGGATCGAGCCCTACACCAAGGTCAAGAACGTCAATTTCGACTATGGCGACGTCTCGATCAAGTGGTTCGAGGACGGCGTGTTGAACGTCGCGGCCAACTGTGTCGACCGGCACCTCGCCACGCGGGGCGACCAGACCGCCATTATCTGGGAGCCGGACAGCCCCGAGGCGCAGGCGCTGCATATCACCTACAGAGAGCTGCACGAAAAGGTCTGCCGCTTCGCCAACGTCCTGCTCAGCCAGGGCGTGATGCGCGGCGACCGAGTCGTGATCTATCTGCCGATGATCCCCGAGGCTGCCTATGCGATGCTGGCTTGCGCCCGGATCGGTGCGATCCATTCCATTGTTTTTGCGGGCTTCTCGCCGGACGCGCTGGCCAACCGGATCAACGATTGCGACGCCAAGCTGGTGATCACTGCCGATACCGCGCCGCGCGGCGGCAAGCGCACGGCGCTGAAGTCCAACGCCGACGCTGCGCTGCTGCATTGCTCGGACAAGGTGCGCTGCCTGGTGGTCAAGCACACCGGGGATCAGACGACCTGGATCGAGGGCCGCGACGTGGACGTGAAGGCGATGATGGAAACCGTCGCCCCCGACTGCCCGGCGCGCCCGATGGGGGCCGAGGACCCTCTGTTCGTCCTCTACACTTCCGGTTCGACCGGTCGCCCGAAGGGCGTCGTGCATACCTGCGGCGGCTATCTCGTCTATGCGGCGATCACCCATGAATACACCTTCGATTATCACGACGGTGACGTTTTCTGGTGCACCGCCGATGTGGGCTGGGTGACCGGGCACAGCTATATCGTCTATGGCCCGCTCGCCAACGGCGCGACCACCCTGATGTTCGAAGGGGTGCCGACCTACCCCGACGCGGGCCGGTTCTGGGCGGTATGCGAGAAGCACAAGGTCAACCAGTTCTACACCGCGCCGACGGCGATCCGCGCGCTGATGGGCCAGGGTAACGAATGGGTCGAGAAATACGACCTGTCCGACCTGAAGGTGCTTGGCACCGTGGGCGAGCCGATCAACCCCGAGGCCTGGAACTGGTACAATGACGTGGTCGGCAAGGGAAATTGCCCGATCGTCGACACCTGGTGGCAGACCGAAACCGGTGGCCACCTGATCACACCGCTGCCCGGCGCCACGGCCACCAAGCCCGGCTCGGCCACCACGCCTTTCTTCGGGGTGGAGCCCGTGATCCTGGAGCCGGAGACCGGCAAGGAGGTCGAAACGACCGAGGCCGAGGGCGTGTTGTGCCTGAAGGACAGCTGGCCGGGGCAGATGCGAACCGTCTATGGCGACCATCAGCGGTTCCAGGACACCTATTTCCAGCAATACAAGGGCTACTACTTCTCGGGCGACGGCTGCCGTCGCGACGCCGACGGCTATTACTGGATCACCGGCCGGGTCGACGATGTGATAAACGTCTCGGGCCACCGGATGGGCACCGCCGAGGTCGAAAGTGCGCTGGTCGCCCACGCGCAGGTGGCCGAGGCCGCCGTCGTCGGCTATCCGCACGAGATCAAGGGCCAGGGCATCTATGCCTATGTCACCCTGATGCACGGGGTGGAGCCCAGCGACGAGCTTCGCAAGGAGTTGGAAGGCTGGGTCCGCACCGAGATCGGCCCGATCGCAAAGCCCGACCTGATCCAGTGGGCGCCGGGCCTGCCCAAGACCCGCTCGGGCAAGATCATGCGCCGCATCCTTCGCAAGATCGCCGAGAACGATCACGGCAGCCTTGGCGATACCTCGACGCTGGCCGACCCCTCGGTCGTGGACGAGTTGATCGAGAACCGGATGAACCAAGGCTGATCCGTGATCGCCGTTCCGGGGGGCTCGGTTGGCCCGCCCGCACCTCAAGGGCCGGTCCTGCACCGGCCCCTTTTCTTGGCGGTCAGCAGCCCTGCGGGATCATGCTGGAGCTCTGGCTCAACCCTTCGACGCCGGGCTCGCACTGGCCAATTTCCTCTTCCGTCGCGCAGGCGGACAGAACAGCAGCCAAAGCCATACCAATAAGCAGTATCGTCGCGCGGTCGCTGAGTTTCATTTCATTTCCCCTTTCCAAATCGTTACCGGCATTCCGGTCCGGCGACATAACATCGCATCACTGGTTCCGGCCGCGCCTTGACCAAGGTCAAGCCGTTTACGCCGCATCGCGGCATAAACCTTCGTTATATTCCGCCGCGGAACGCCCCCCTGCAACCCGTGTTCAATGGCAGGCGCGCTGCACCGGGGATAGGTGCGCCGCATCGAGTCACCAAATGCGAGGTAATTTCCATGCTCTCAACCGCCGAAATCCACCCGATCCTGGTTCATTTCCCGATCGTCCTGATCGTTCTGCTGGCCGCGATGGACGCGGTCGCCTGGTTGCGTGGTGTCGCGCTTACGGGCCGGGGCGCCTATGCCACGATGTCGGCGGCGACAGCCGCGCTGGCCGGGATCTTTGCCGTTCTGACATACATGTTCGGCGACATCGCGGCAGAAATCGCGATGAGCAACGGTGTGCCGGACGCAATGATCGAGACGCATGAGGGCGCGGGCACGACCGCCGCGGCGCTTCTCGGCATCTGGGCGCTTTTCCGCGCTTATGCCTGGTGGCGGCGCGTGTCCCTGGAAGGCGGCCGGGCGGCGGGCGTCGTCGCGGTCGAAACCGCGCTTTTCGCACTGGTGGTGGTGACGGCCTATTTCGGCGGTCAACTCGTCTATGAGCACGGCGTGAATGTGGCCTCCGCGGCCGCATCGTCGGCCGCATCGCTCTGAGCGGCTGTTATCCGTCCGTGCCCGCCGATGGAACAGCCTGGCCGGAAGAAGCGTTGTCATGATGACGTATGAACAAGCCGAAAGGAGGCAGTCATGCCCAGAACGCTAAAGATACTGTTGCGATCCGCCATTATCCTTCCCCTGATCGCGGGGCCCGTGCTGGCGGGCGGTGGCGGGGTGGGAACCGACGGCGCCGCGGTGTCGCCCACCACACCCGAGATGATGTATCAAAGCTCGGGCGCGGGGATGGCAACCAGCTTCGGCGGCAGCGCATCGTTCGAGAACGGCGCAGACACCTCGAACAAGGCGCCGGAGATCGACCTCGTCATGCCGGTTCAGCACCACAACAAAATGGTCAGCGATCCCTCGGTCATAAAGGCGGCGAACAGCCCCGACATGCCCGAAAAGACCGACAGTTCAAGCAGTTTGCGGCTGTAACCGCGTGGCGCCGCGCCGAAACGCGAAGGGCCGCCCCGAGGGGCGGCCCGTCTTTTCTTCGACCGTCGAAGGCGCTTACTTGAGCGCCTTGTCGGTGATCATGTGGGTCCAGGCGCCTTCCGGCTCTTTGGTGATGGCCGGGTTGTCCTCGGACACCGCCGAAAGCAGCGTGTTCACCGTCTGCTCATAATCGGCCGGGTCCAGCGCACCGTTGGAGTCCGCGGTCAGCTTCGCGACCTCGCCCATCATGTATTCCTGATGGTCAAGCGTCTGGGCGCCCGAGGCGTCGTTCTCGACCACGATCGCGGCGGCCTCGTCAGGGTGGTCCTCGGCATATTTCCAGCCCTTCATCGAGGCGCGCACGAAGCGCACCATCTCATCCACGAACTTGGGATCGTCCAGGCGGTCCTCGAGGACATAAAGCCCGTCCTCCAGCATCCCGACGCCTTCGTCGAGATAGTTGAAGACGACCAGATCGTCGCGGCTGTAACCCGCATCCAGGACCTGCCCGAACTCGTTATAGGTCATGGTCGAGATGCAGTCGGCCTGCCCCTGCAACAGAGGATCGACGTTGAAGGCCTGTTTCAGCACCGTCACCCCGTTCTCGGAGCCGTCGGTGGGAATCCCCAGCTTCGCCATCCAGGCATAAAACGGGTATTCGTTGCCATAAAACCAGACGCCAAGGGTGCGGCCGGGGAAGTCCGCGGGGGATTCCACCCCGGTCGATTTCAGGCAGGTCAGCTGCAGCCCGCCCTTCTTGAAGGGCTGCGCGATGTTGACCAGCGGCACGCCGCGTTCGCGCGCGGCAAGGCCGGCCGCCATCCAGGTCGTGATGACATCCGCGCCACCGCCGGCGATCACCTGCTCGGGCGCGACGTCGGGGCCGCCCGGCTTGATCGTGACGTCGAGATCCTCGTCAGCGTAAAAGCCCTTGTCCTTGGCGACGTAGTAGCCGGCGAACTGGGCCTGCGTGACCCATTTCAGCTGAAGCGTCACCTCGTCGGCGGCATTCGCGGCCCCCGTACCGAGCGCGAGCGCCGCGACGGCGGAAAATACCAGTTTGTTCATCTTTACCTCCAGGTTGTCTTTCGTTGTTTTCATTCGTTGTCGTTCAGCCTCGCTGCGAAGGGTGCCAGAATGTGACCCCTTTTTCTATCATCGCGACGACGCCATAAAACGCCGAGCCGGCCACGGCCGCCACGGCGATCTCCGCCCAGACCATATCAAGGCCAAGGCGTCCCACCTCGGTGGAAATCCGGAATCCCATGCCCTTGATCGGCGAACCGAAGAATTCGGCCACGATCGCACCGATCAAAGCCAGGGTCGTGGCAATCTTGAGCCCGTTGAAAACGAAAGGCATGGCCGCAGGCAGCCGCAGCTTGCCAAGCGTCTGCCAGTAGCTGGCCGAATAGGTCTTCATCAGGTCGCGCTGCATCGCCTCGGAACTTTTCAGCCCCTGCACCGTGTTCACCAGCATCGGGAAGAACACCATCACCGCAACGACCGCCGCCTTGGACTGCCAGTCGAAGCCGAACCACATCACCAGGATCGGTGCGGTGCCGATGATCGGCAGCGCGGCGATGAAGTTGCCCACCGGCAAAAGCCCGCGCTGCAGGAACGGCGAGCGGTCGATCAGGATCGCGACCACGAAGGCCGCGCCGCACCCCATCAGGTATCCAGACAGCGCCCCTTTCACGAAGGTCTGCAAGAAATCGACCCACAGCGTGCCCATCGAGGCGGCGATGCGCGTGCCGATGGCCGAAGGCGGCGGCAGGATGACACCGGGCACGTTCAGCCCGCGCACGACGCCTTCCCACACCACCAGGATGGTGATTCCGAACAGCGCCGGGACCAGCAGTTTCACGGCGCGCGTGTTCCGCCAGGCCGAGTTGGACAGCCATATATTGGCCGTGAACGCCGCGGCCCAGAACACCAAAGCGAAGAGAAGCCAGCTCATTGCGCCATCCCCATTCGCCGAAGGGTGACCCGTTGGGCCAGCCCGACGATCCCGACCAGCGCGGCAGCCAGGACCGCCGCGGCCAGCAGCGCCGCCCAGATCTGCACGGTCTGCCCGTAATAACTGCCTGCCAGCAACCGCGCGCCGAGGCCCTGCCCCGCGC
>JBAVQZ010000334.1:0-2246 GCA_049694515.1 Paracoccaceae bacterium
CCAGCGCCCTCTCGATCAGATCCACGGTCTCGTCCACACCGTAAAGCGCGATGAACCCGCCGAAGCGCGGGCCCTGGCTGGCACCCAGAAGCACCTCGTAAAGCCCTTTGAACCAGTCGCGCAGCGGGTCGAAGTCATGCGCCTTGCCGACCGCGAAGACCAGGCTCTGCAACTCTTCGGCATCCTGCCCGCCCTTCCAGGCGCGCAGCCGCGCTGCCAGATCCTCCAGCGCCGCGCGCTCCTGCGTGTCGGGCAGGCGGAAATGGCGGGTGGGCGCCACGAAATCGTGAAAATAGCGCACCGCGAAGCCTGCCGCCGCGTCTAGGTCCGGATGGGTCTCGGGGCTGGCCTCGGGCGCATAGCGCCGGATGAAGCCCCAAAGCGCCTCCTTGTCCGAGGCGGCCGAGACGCTGGCGAGGTTCAGCAGCATCGCGAAGGGCACCACCATCCGGCTTTCCGGCGGGTTGCCGTTGTGGATATGCCAGACGGGATTGTTGACCTGCTGCGCCAGATCCTGCGTCGGGAAGGCGCGCAACTGCTGGTGATACTCGTCCACCGCCTTGGGGATCACGTCCCAGGACAGCCGCTTTGCCGTCTTCGGCTTGAGGAACATGTAATAGGACAGGCTCTCGGTCGAGGCATAGGTCAGCCACTCGTCGATGGTCAGGCCATTGCCCTTCGACTTCGAGATCTTCTCGCCGTTCTCGTCGAGGAACAGCTCATAGATGAAATGCTCGGGCTTCTTGCCGCCCAGGATCTCGCAGATCCGGTCATAGATCGGCGTGTTGGTGGAATGGTCCTTGCCGTACATCTCGAAATCGACGCCGAGCGCGGCCCAGCGGGCACCGAAATCGGGCTTCCACTGCAGCTTCACGTTGCCGCCGGTGACCGGCAGGGTCATCTCGTTGCCGTCCTCGTCGTCGAAGGTGATCGTGCCCGCCTTTGCATCGACATGCTTCATCGGAACATACATCACCCGCCCCGTCTCGGGATGGATCGGCAGGAAGATCGAATAGGTCTGCTGCCGTTCCTCGCGCAGCGATTTCAGCATCACCGCCATGATGTCGTCGTAACGCTCGGCGGCCCGCAGCAGCACCTCGTCGAACCGCCCCGAGCGGTAGAATTCGGTGGCCGAGTAGAATTCGTAGTCGAAGCCGAACGTGTCCAGGAACCGGCGCAGCATGGCGTTGTTGTGATGGCCGAAACTTTCATGCGTGCCGAACGGGTCGGGCACGCTGGTCAACGGCTTTTGCAGATGTTCGGCCAGCATCTCGCGGTCGGGCACGTTGCCCGGGACCTTGCGCATGCCGTCCATATCGTCGGAAAAGCAGATCAGCCGCGTGGGAATGTCGCTGATCGCCTCGAAGGCGCGGCGGATCATCGTGGTCCGCAAGACCTCGCCGAAGGTGCCGATATGCGGCAGGCCCGACGGGCCATAGCCCGTCTCGAACAGCACGTGACCCTTCTCGGGGGGCGTCTTTTCATAGCGTTTGAGCAGCCGGCGCGCTTCTTCAAAGGGCCAGGCTTTGGAGGACATCGCGGCGTCACGCAGATCAGACATGGTTCATTCGCACTTTCATCACGGCCGGACCCCATGCCCGACCGGCACCGCTACCTATTGTGCCCCCGCTCCGGCGTCAATATTCTGCGCCGCAACACGGATTTTCCGCAAAGGAGCCCCAAGTGAGCCAGACCACCCTGCCGCTGACCCCCCAGGACAGCCTCGTTGCCATCATGATCGCCGTTTCGGCCTCGGACGAGAACATCCGCACCTCGGAACTGGTCACGATCCAGCGCATCGTCAATCACCTCCCGGTCTTCGCGGATTACGATCAGGACCGCATCGCCACCGTGGCCAGCACCGTCTTCGACCTGCTTGAAGAGGAGGACGGGCTGGACGCGCTGTTCGGACTGGTGCGCGAGGGACTGCCCGAAAAGCTGTTCGAGACCGCCTATGCGATGGCCTGCGACGTGGCCGCCGCGGATGGCAAGCTGGGCGAAAGCGAACTGCGCCTGCTGGAAGAGATGCGCTATGAGCTGAACATCGACCGCCTGCACGGCGCGGCGATCGAGCGCGGCGCGCGGGCGCGTCACATGGTTCTCTGACCTAGGAAGATTTCCCCGACTTGGCGACCAGAAAGGCCGGCCGATGAATCACGACGACCTTGCCCACTGGTCGAAACGCGCCGCCGACTGGGCGCGCGACTACCACGCCGGGCTGCGCGACCGCCCGGTCCGCCCCCGGA
>JBAVQZ010000335.1:0-4133 GCA_049694515.1 Paracoccaceae bacterium
GGGGGAGGGCGTCGTCGGCGGGATCCTCCTGCGGCAGGCCGGCGCCGAGCGGCGCGCGCCTGTCGAAACTCATTTCTCCCTGCGACTGATCCGCCTCGGGCGGGGCAGGGGGTTCGGCGCCGTCCGCCGCAGCGTTCGCAACTCGCGGCGCGATCTCGGCGGCACCTTCCGCCTCTTCGGTGAAAGCGGCCTCTTCGGAGGCCTCCTCGGGCATCGGTTCCGGTTCGTGGGGAAGTTCGGTGCTCGGTTGGGGTTCTTCGGCGACCTCCGGCTCCTCCTCGCTTTCCGGCGCCGCTACGGGCTCCTGTTCCGGCGCGGGCGGCTCGACCTCGGGTTCCGGCGGCGCTTCGGGCGCGGCAGGAGTCAGTGGTACGACGTTGTCCTTGGCTTGCTCGACCTCGGCATTCTCGCGCATCGGCGCCTCGTGTTCGGCATCCTCTGCCGGCGTGGCGCGGCCCTCGACAACCGCACCGAGGTCAAGTTCTTGCGACAGGGCCGCGACATGCCTGACCCCCTGATCGCGCAGGATTTTCTGCACGCCGCGAATCGTCATCCCGTCCTCGTGAAGGAGTTTCTTGATGCCTCCCAGAAGCACCATGTCCGAGGGCCTGTAATAGCGCCGCCCGCCGGCGCGCTTGACCGGCTTAACCTGCGAAAACCGGCTTTCCCAGAAACGAAGCACGTGCGCGGGCGTGTCCAGCCACTCGGCCACCTCGCTGATCGTGCGAAAGGCGTCGGGCGACTTCTTTTCCATTCCGGAAAATCCTCAGCCCCGGTTGCCGGCAGCAACCCGGTCCTTCATCAGATGCGAGGGACGGAAGGTCAGCACCCGGCGCGGCAGGATCGGCACCTCTTCGCCAGTCTTGGGATTGCGCCCGACCCGCGCGGCCTTGTCCCGCACCGAGAAAGTTCCGAACGACGAGATCTTGACCGTCTCGCCCTTGGCCAGCGCGTCCGACATGTGCGACAGGACGGTTTCGACCAGCGCGGCGGACTCGTTTCGCGAGAGGCCGACCTCGCGAAAAACGGCCTCGCTGAGGTCCATCCGCGTCAATGTCTTGCTCGTCATTCCGGCCTCCTGAAAATGGTTACGTGAGCCAGCTTAGGGAGAAAAGAATTTCCGAGTCAATATCAAGGGCTTGAACGGGCGCGTTTGAGCGGGTTCCTACCAGCGCAAAACCACCGCGCCCCAGGCCAGCCCGCCGCCGATCGCCTCGGTCACCACGACGTCGCCCGGTTTGATCCGCCCGTCATGCTTGCCCACCGACAGCGCCAGCGGGATCGAGGCCGCCGAGGTGTTGCCGTGATCCTGTACGGTGACGATGACATTCTCCATCGGCACCTGCATCCGCTGCGCCGTGGCCTTGATGATCCGCAGATTGGCCTGATGCGGCACGATCCAGTCCACGTCGGCGCTGATCAGCCCGGCCTTGTCCAGCGCCTTGTGCGCCGTGTCGGCCAGCTTCTCGACGGCGTGACGGAACACCTCCTTGCCCTGCATCCGCAGATAGCCCGTGCTGCGCGTGGCCACCCCGCCATCGACGTAAAGCAGGTCGCGGAACCGCCCGTCGGAATGCAGGTCGGACGACAGGATGCCCCGGTCGTCGCTCGTGCCCGCGCCCTCCTGCGCCTCCAGAATCAGTGCGCCGGCGCCATCGCCGAACAGCACGCATGTGCTGCGATCCTTCCAGTCCATGATCCGGCTGAAGGTCTCGGCGCCGATGACAAGGACGCGCTCCGCCTGGCCCGAGATGATCATCGCGTTGGCGGTCGAGAGCGCGTAGATGAACCCGGCGCAGACCGCCTGCACGTCGAAGGCGAAGCCGCGCGTCATGCCCAGCGCCTCCTGCACCATGGTGGCGCAGGACGGGAAGGTCAGATCGGCGGTGGAGGTGGCAAGAATGATCGCATCCAGATCGTCCGCCGCCATCCCGGCATCCGCCAGCGCCGCGATGGCGGCGCGGGTCGCAAGCTGCGATGTCGTCTCTTCGTCGTCGGCGAAATGACGCCGTTCGATCCCGGAGCGGGACCTGATCCATTCATCGCTGGTCTCAAGGGTTTCCTCGAACGCGCTGTTCGGCACGACCCGCTCGGGAAGGCAGTGCCCGACACCCCTGACCACGGCCCTTGTTGTCATTTATTTTCTTTCGTTTGCGGCCTCGTCATGCGCGGCATCTTGGCGCGCCGCGCCGGCCGATGCAACCCGTGCCGCCAGCCTTTCGGAGAAACCCGACTGGGCCAGCTTGAAGGCAAGTTTCACCGCTGCCGAGACGCCCGTCGCGTCGGCCGAGCCGTGGGACTTCACGACCGTGCCGTTGAGGCCGAGAAACACGCCGCCATTGACCTGGCGCGGGTCGATCCGCTTGGACAGCCGTTTCATCGACGGAAGCGCCAGAAGCGCCGCGATGCGCGACAACGGCGTGTGCTTGAAGGCCGCGCGCAGCAGCTCCGAGATCAGCTTTGCGGTACCCTCGGCAGTCTTCAGGGCGACATTGCCGGTGAAGCCGTCGGTGACGATCACGTCCACCTTGTTCGACGGTATGTCGCCGCCCTCGACGAAGCCGACGAACTCGAAATCATTGAGCGGGGCGGCGGCGGCGATCATGTCATGCGCCGCCTTCAGTTCGGCACGGCCCTTGTGCTCTTCGGTGCCGACGTTCAGCAGTCCGATGCGCGGATGCGGCAGCGCAAGCCCGTTGCGGGCATAGGAGGCGCCCATCAGCGCGAATTGCAGCAGATCCTGCTCGTCGGCGCGGATGTCGGCGCCCACGTCCAGCATCACGTTGAACCCGCCCGGATTGCGCGACGGCCAAAGGCAGGCGATGGCCGGGCGGCTGACGCCCGGAAGCTTGCGAAGCCGCACCATCGACAGCGCCATCAACGCGCCGGTATTCCCGCAGGATACGCAGACCGTCGCGGCGCCGTCGCGCACACTCTCGATCGCCGACCACATCGAGGTGCCCTTGCCGTTGCGCATCACCTGGCTGGGCTTCTCGTCCATCGTGACGACGCCGTCGGCATGGCAGATCTCGCAACGGCCGGCCAGCACCTTTCGCTTCGCGACGAGCCGCTGGAGCTTGTCCTCTGGGCCGTGCAGGATGAAGCGGATATCGGGGTTTTTCGATGCCGAGCGTGCGATGCCGGCGACGACCGCCGCCGGCCCAAGGTCCCCGCCCATGGCGTCCACCGAGATCACGGTGTGCGGTGTCGGGGTATCAGACTGATCGACTTCTGCATCCATGGTTCGGCGGGGCGCCCCGAATGGGGCGGTTACGCCGCGTCTTCGTCCAGATCGACCTCATCGGCCTGGGCCACGACCTCGCGGTCGTCGTAATGCCCGCAGGCGCCGCAGACGTGATGCGGACGCTTCAGCTCGCCGCAATTTGGGCATTCGGCCGGATTTCCGGCAACCAGCGCATCATGCGAACGACGATTGTTGCGGCGCGACCGCGTGACTTTGTTCTGAGGGACAGCCATCTCTCGACCTCGGTTTTTTTGGGGGCTTGCGCCCTTGAATTTCTAGGGAATTAGCGACCTTTGCGCCGTTTCGACGCGCCGTCCTACCCAACGTGTAAACGAGGCCGGGAACATACTCGGATTCGTTCCCGGCGCAAGTCTTTTCTGAGGCTTCTATTCGTCGCCGGTTTCGCCGCCGTCCTTCTCCAGCCGCTTCTTCAGCCCGGCCAGCCCTGCAAACGGTTTGGCGTCCTCGTCGCGCATCGGCGTGACCCCCGGTTCGGCAAACACCGCGTCGCCCGGCGCGGCCCCCTCGGCGTGGGGATAAAGCGGCAGGTTGAGCGCCAGCGCCTCTTCCATGACCGCCTCCAGGTCCAGGGTGTCGGGCAGGGGCTCAAGCGTGTCGTCCTCGGGCATCTCGATCTCCTCGCCCTCGGGAATGGCCGGCATGTCCCGCAGATAGGTCCGCACGACCTCGGCCTCGATCCGGGTGGTGACGGGGGCAAGCGTGACGACACAGGGCTGCACCACCGTGGCGCCCAGTGTCGCGCGCAGCTGCCAGTCCTGCCGGTCGATGGGGATCAGGCTGCCGGTGAAGCTGAGCTTTCGCAGCGCGTCCAGCCCCAGGCGGCCGGCGATCCGGGCCCGCGTCTCGGCGCCGGGGCGCAGTGCGATGT
>JBAVQZ010000336.1:0-3875 GCA_049694515.1 Paracoccaceae bacterium
GCACCGAGAGATGCAGCCGCGCGCCGAGGTGCGTCTTTGCGATGTGGCGCGCCACGCCCATGTCGGCGACGATGAAGGCATCCACGCCGATCCGCGCGCCGATCGCCGCCGCGTCGCGCCAGAGATCCAGTTTGCCCGCCGGCGGATAGGTGTTGAGCGCCAGCAACACCCGCGCACCCCGCGTGTGAGCATAGGCGACCGCGCCCTCCAATTCCTCTGGCGTGAAATTCAGCCCCGGGAAGTTGCGCGCGTTGGTGGCATTGCGGAACCCGCAATAGACCGAGTCGGCCCCCGCATCGACGGCCGTGCGCAATGCGGCGGGGGTGCCGGCGGGGCAGACGAGTTCACCTGCTTGAGAGAAATCCTGCGGCCTTATCATTGCCGGTCTCTCCTGCGGCGCAACATTCCGAGAATGGCACGGCCCGGCGGGCCGAACAGATCCGCCGTCTCCTGAGCGATCGAGCCGTCGACATCGTCCAGCGCGTTGCGCAGGCTCACCACCGCCTCGGTGTTGCCCGTAATCTCGAGATCGCGCGCGAAAAAGGCCGCATCGCCGTCGCTTTCGCCGTCGACCAGATCGAGCAGGAGCGCGAAGCGCCCTTCGATCCGCGCCTCGTGCGGCGGCAGCCTGTCGCGCGGAACCGCGCGGAAAAGCGGCGCCTCCGGATCGGGACGCAGGTGCAGGGCGAAGGGTAGTTCCTGCGGAACGATCACGAAATCTGAAGTCTCGTATGGTGCGATACGGGCGAACATATCGGGGTGGTTCCGCGCAACGTGACGTACCACGCGGTCCAGCACGGGGCGCAATGCGGCGCAAACCAACCCCGCCGATCCGAGGCGGCGGGGCGGCGGTACGGTGTGTATCTCGCTCATTGTCGTTCCCTCAGTGATGGGGCTCGAATTGCAGGAAGAGGATCAACTCCTCCATCTTCATGTGCTCTTCCATGTCACCGATCATCCGCCGAAACACCTCGGCCAGCCCGCGGGTCGCTTTCTCGACGTCGTGATGCGCAGCCTCGTCCACTTCGACGCCCCCAACAAGCAGACGGAACGCCATCAGACGGTGAGACGTAGCGTGAAACATCGGGCATCTCCGCCAAGGCAGCTTTGACTGAGGCAGTAAGGCGGCAAAATAGTATTGTAAATACCGATTTCGGATTTGGCGGGGCGGCGAAACGTCTCAGCAACGCGCCCCGATGGCTTGCCGATCGTGCCACGGCAAGCGCATCACCGCACCGGCGTCATCCCTGCAATTCCCAGCGTTGAAAATGATTGGGCACAAGATCAGCCGAGCCGAATGTACCGCTAGCGGAAAAGGCTGCGCTTGCCCCCGATCGAGGATGTCGCGGACTCTCAGTTTCAGAGCCATGGACCGCGACGGCCCGTGCCCACCGATTGTCCCTCAGGAGGGGTGAGACCCGGCGTCTTCCGCCAAACCCGGAATGGCGGCGGGCGGGGTCACGGCCGTCACCGCCTGCGCCAGGCGATGGATCAGCCGGGGCGACAGGATCGTCGGTATGCCGCCACCCCAACGCATCCGGCCCAAGCACAGCCCTGCGGGCAGCACTTCGCGCAGCAGCGCCAGCTCCCGCGTGCCGATATAGCTTTCCACCGGGCTCAGCGTCCTGGTGCCCTGGGTGTGGCAGGCGCAGAACCAGCACAGCCGCTCGCAGAACGGGATATGCAGGTAGACCGAGACCGGCTCGGCCGGGTCGAGCGCGGCGAGTGTCGCGGCCTGCCTGGCCGGGCCGGTTTCGGGAGAGAATACCGGGGCGGTCGGGTAGGATGTGTAGCGCGGCCCCCTCGAGTCGAAGAGTCCAAGGGAGGCGAGGCGATCAATCTGCTTCATGCTTCGAATATGCCGGTTTATGCGCCGCCCCACTTTGCGCAGGATCAAGCTTCAGAACGGAAAGGGCGGCACGCCGATCACCGGACCATGCAGGTGCAGCAGCGCGCCCCAGAGGATCAGCCCCAGTCCCGCGCGGAACGCCAGCGGACGCGCCATGACCCGCAGCCATCCTTTCCGCGCCAAGGGCGCAGGTGACAGGATGGCGGTCGTCGCGAAAAAGGCCGGCGCGTCAGCCCCCAGCGCACGGCGCGCGCGCATGTCGAAAAGGGGGATCGCCGCCAAGGCCAGCACCGCGAAGGTGCCGAAGAGTACCACATGCGCGAGATCCCCGTTCGGTGCCATGTGCGACAGCGCCCAGAGCCCCAGCGCCAGAAGCAGCGGATGGCGCGAGACCGCCGAAAACCCTGGGCTTTCCGGGTCAAAGACCGCGCGGCGCCGGCCACCCAGGGTGAAGCGGTTCGGCAGCCCGATGCCGCAGACCGTCAGGATGACGGCCAGCGGCATGGCCAGATTCGGCACCCATCGGGTCCAGGGATATTGCGGCCAGAGCTCGACGTAAGGCGCTCGCCCCGCCGCCACGATGACCCACCCCAGCAGGACGAGCGACAACAGCCCGTACACCGCGAAATAGATGCGCCGCCCGACCGCGCCGATCAGCCGATCACGCAGCCCGCCCAATCGTGGCAGAAAATGGCTGCCGATGAAAACTGCCATCGCCAGCGCGAATTCGCTCCAACCGGTCATTCCATGTCCGCCTCTCGTTTCATCCGCTCGATATGGCGGACGACGATCCATGTCACGCACATACCCAGAAGGTGGCTACAGGCCGCAGCCTGCCACGCGGTGAGCGCAGACAAGCTTAGCCACCTTGTCAAGAGCGAAGCGAAAAAGAGGTTCACCCCGGGCGTCACCACCCCAAACCGGTGGGGCGCGGCCCAGAGCCGGAGGGACCGGCGCGCGATCAACGCGCGTCTCGTCAGCATCTGCCTGGCAACAGCCGCAACGAGAAGCCCCGGCGACACCATGAAGAATCACAATTCGGCCCCCGTGGTCTGAGGCTGCGGGATCAGGTGAAGTGGTTCCAGTCTTCCGGACAGCCCAACGGCTGATCCAAGGTGCATGCGGCCACCCGCGGCGTGCCCGAACCACCCGTCGTCAAACGCACGGGCCGCGATCCCGCCATGTTGCTTCGCGCGACGTGTGTCCTTCCGGGCGGATTATTGGCTGGCAGAGTGCGGACTGCGGGCAATGCCGCCAAGCAGCCTTAGCCAGACTTCTGGCAAGCAGAGCGAAACATTGCAACGCAGGTGCGGTGGACGGCTGTTGTCCAACGGCATCGCGATGCCCGGAATAACGGTGTCACGATCCGCAAGAGTGGAGCTCCGGTGCAGATTAAAGGTCAGCCCGCTCCCGTTTCGGATTTGGTCACCACTCTGCATGACGTCTCAGATTCCTTTTCGGTCACTTCACAACTGAATGCTGGCAGATACAATCAGGGCAGGAAACGCAGGCGGTTCGCCCCCGCCGCAGAGACCTTCCCCGGAAAATCCTTTGCCAGGATCGGCAAGACGCGATCCCGCAACTCCGGCCCGGCGCGTTGCAGGCGGAAGGCGCGGCGCTCATAGACCAGCGCGTCGACCTGCCAGAGCGCGCCGTCCGATACCGACAGGTCAATGACATAGCCCACCGCGACGTCGGGCAGGAAGGTCTGGTGCCCGCCAATGCCCTCGTAGTCGTTGATCAGGTCGCCACAGCCGAACAGCACGAGCTTGCCGTTCATCACCATCACCTCCTTGGGGTGGTGCGAGGAATGCCCCATCACCACGTCCACCCTGCCCTCTTTCGTAAGACGATCGGCCAGCGCGGACTGCGCGGCCGGCACGTCGAAGCCCCAGTTGCCGCCCCAATGGATCGAGGCCACCACGACATCGCCGGGCCGGCGCACCGGCTCCAGCAGGCGGCGCAACGCGGGCAGAAGATCATCGGCCCGGTCGGGCAGAAGATTGACGCCCGGCCGCGTCGCAGT
>JBAVQZ010000337.1:0-14951 GCA_049694515.1 Paracoccaceae bacterium
GACGCGGTGCGCTTCATGGCCGGGCAGACCCGCCTTGCGGATGATCTGCGGGCGCATCTGCGCAAGGCGCCGGACATGGATCGGGCGCTCTCGCGGCTGGGCCTCGACCGGGGCGGACCGCGCGATCTGGCCGCCATCCGCAACGGGCTGGGACAGGCGCAAGCTGTATCGGACGATTTGACCGGGACGGAATTGCCACCGCTTGTCGCGGACGCGGCGGGCGCGCTGACCGGCCATGGCGATTTTTTGGAGCTTCTCGATCAGGCGCTCGTGGCCGAACCGCCGCTGATGCTGCGCGATGGCGGGTTCATCGCGCCCGGCCATGACGCGGATCTCGACGAGGCGCGGACCCTGCGCGACGAGGGGCGCAGCGTGATTGCCCGGATGCAGGCCGATTATGCCGGGCAGACGGGCATCCAGTCGCTGAAGATCAAGCACAACAACGTCCTGGGCTATTTCATCGAGACTACCGCGACCCACGCGGAAAAGATGCTGTCCGCGCCGCTGTCGGAAACCTTCATCCATCGCCAGACGACGGCCAACGCGGTGCGGTTCACCACCGTCGAGCTGTCCGAGATGGAGACCCGCATCCTGAACGCCGGAAACCGGGCGCTGGAAATCGAAAAGCGGCTCTATGAAGGCTTGAAGGCGGCGATTCTGGACCGCGCTGGAGAGATCGGGCAGGCCGCCGCCGCATTGGCCGAGATCGACCTGGCCGCCGCTTTCGCAGATCTTGCGATGGCCGAGAACTGGTGCGCGCCGACGGTCGATGACAGCCGGACATTCGAGGTGGCGGGCGGCCGCCACCCGGTCGTGGAACAATCGCTGCGCAAGCAGGGCGGCGGGCCCTTCATCGCCAATGACTGCGACTTGTCCGAGGGATCCGAGGGGGCGGCGATCTGGTTGCTGACCGGGCCCAACATGGCGGGCAAATCCACGTTCCTGCGGCAGAATGCGCTGATCGCGCTGCTGGCGCAGGCGGGCAGCTTTGTCCCGGCGGAAAGCGCACATATCGGGCTGGTATCGCAGCTTTTCAGCCGTGTCGGCGCGTCGGACGACCTGGCGCGGGGCCGCTCGACCTTCATGGTGGAGATGGTCGAAACCGCCGCCATCCTGAACCAGGCTGACGACCGCGCGCTGGTCATACTGGACGAGATCGGCAGGGGAACGGCCACTTATGACGGGCTGTCGATCGCCTGGGCGACGATGGAGCATCTGCATGACGTCAACCGTTGTCGCGCTTTGTTCGCCACGCATTACCACGAGATGACCGCGCTGGCCGGAAAGCTGCCCGGCGTCGAGAACGCCACTGTCGCGGTCAAGGAATGGGAAGGCGACGTGATCTTCCTGCACGAGGTCCGCAAGGGCGCTGCGGATCGGTCCTACGGCGTTCAGGTGGCGCGGTTGGCCGGCTTGCCCGGCGCGGTGGTTGAACGCGCCCGCGTGGTGCTGGACGCCCTGGAAAAGGGCGAGCGGGAGGGAAAGCAGAAGGCGATTATCGAGGACCTTCCGCTCTTCGCCGCGACGCCCGCCCCGGCGCCGGCACCCAGAAAGACATCACAGGCGGAAGAAAAGCTCGCCGGGATTCACCCCGACGAGCTGACGCCCAAGGAAGCGTTGAACCTGATATACGAGCTCAAGTCGCTGGTCCGGCGCGATTAGCCCGCGGGCGTGGACGACACGCCGACCTGCGCGGGGCGCAGCAGCCTGTCATGCAACATGAAGCCGTCGGCCATCACCTCGATAATGTCGCCGGCCTTGGTGTCGGGAACCGGTGCCTCGAACATGGCCTGATGGCGCTGCGGATCGAACGTGTCACCGATGGCTGGCGAAACCCGCTCGATCCCGTGCTTTCCGAACACGCTGAGCAATTCGCGCAGGGTCAGTTCGACCCCTTCGATCAGCGCCTTGTTCGCCGCGCGCTGCTCATCTGTCGCCGAACCCAGCGCGCGGCTGAGATTGTCGAACACCGGCAACAGGTCGCGCGCCAGCTTGGAGCCGCCGTACTGCTCGGCCTCGCGCCGGTCGCGTTCGCCGCGCTTGCGAGCATTCTCCGCATCGGCCAGCGCACGCATGAAACGGTCGCGCATATCGTCGCGCTCGGCGCGCAGCGTCTCGACCGCATCCGCCTGATCAAGATCCCCCGCTTCGAAATCCGGGCCGTCCTCGCCGAACCCGGTTTCGGTTTGCAGGCTTTCGTCTGTCTTCGGTTCTGCCATTCTTTCTACCCCTTGCCCCGGTCGGAAATCAGTTTGCCAACCAGTTGCGCCGTGTAATCGACGATCGGCACGATGCGGCCATAGTTCACCCGCGTCGGTCCGATCACGCCCACGGCGCCGATGATCTTACGGTCAGCGTTCATATATGGAGAGACGACCAAAGATGAACCCGAAAGTGAAAAAAGCTTGTTTTCGGACCCGATAAATATCCGCACGCCCTCGCCCTCCTCGGTCAGTTCGAGGAATTCGACGATGTCGCGCTTACGCTCCAGATCGTTGAACAGGCTGCGAATTCGCTCCAGTTCCTCTGCCTCGGTGCTTTCCTCCAGCAGGTTCGCGCGCCCGCGGACGATAAGCCTTTCATAAGGTTCGCCCTCGTTCTCCCACACGGCGAGGCCGCTTTCGACCATTACCCGCGCCAACTGATCCAGCTCTTGTCGCCGGGCGCGAATCTCGGTCTCCATGACCCGGCGCAGTTCGGTCAGCGTGCGCCCCTCGGCCAGCGCGTTGAGGAAGTTTGCGGCTTCCCGCATCGACGATGGCGTTTGTCCCGCGGGCGGCTGGAACACCCGGTTCTCGACATGCCCGTCGGCAAAGACCAGCACCACAAGGGCGCGGTCATGGCCCAGGCTGACGAATTCGATATGCTTGATCGGCGCTTCGTGCTTCGGCGCGAGCACAAGGCTGGCCCCGCGCGTCACGCCGGACAGGGCCGATCCGACACGGTCGAGAAGGGTGCCCACGTCGCGCTCGTTGCTGCCGAGCGTCGCGTCGATTCGCTCGCGGTCGCCCATATCCAGGTCGCGCACCTCGAGCAGGCCATCGACGAACATCCGCAGTCCCAGCTGCGTCGGGATGCGCCCGGCCGACACATGCGGGCTGTTCAGAAGGCCCAGGAATTCCAGATCCTGCATGACGTTGCGGATCGTCGCCGCGCTCACCTTCTCGCTCATGCTGCGGGTCAGGGTGCGCGATCCGACCGGATCGCCGGATTCAAGATAGCCTTCGACGACGCGGCGAAAGACCTCGCGCGACCGTTCATTCATCTCGTCCAGTATCTTCGACCCGTCATTCATCTGACACGTCTCCTTGCAGCCCGGCCATTAAAGAGCAAGCGGTCCCGGCGTCAATCGGGCTTGCATCGCCCGCCCCGGCATGGGAACCAAACGACGATCTATCGAAAGGAATTTGCGATGCGCCCGTCTGGACGTGATGTAAGCGAAATGCGCCCGATTTCAATCGAGACCGGAGTGACGAAACATGCCGAAGGATCGTGTCTGATCAAGGTCGGCGATACCCATGTTCTTTGTACCGCGTCGCTGGAAGAGCGTGTGCCGCCGTTCCTGAAGAACAGTGGGTTGGGCTGGGTCACGGCGGAATACGGGATGCTGCCCCGCTCGACCGGCTCTCGCATGCGGCGCGAGGCGACGGCCGGCAAGCAGGGCGGCCGCACGGTGGAGATTCAGCGTCTGATCGGGCGCAGCCTGCGCGCCGGCGTCGATCGCGTCGCCTTGGGCGAACGACAGATCACCGTGGATTGCGACGTGATTCAGGCTGATGGCGGCACGCGCTGCGCCTCGATCACCGGCGGCTGGGTTGCGCTTCGGCTGGCGGTGAACAGGCTGATGAAGGCGGGCGACGTCACCTCGGACCCAATGGTCGACCCGGTGGCGGCGGTGTCATGCGGCATATATGGCGGGCAGCCGATCCTCGATCTGGACTATCCCGAGGATAGCGTCGCCGGGGTGGACGGCAACTTCGTGATGACCAGCGCGGGGCGCATGATCGAGGTTCAGATGTCCGCCGAAGGTGCCACGTATTCCCGTGACGAGATGGACGAATTGCTGACCCTGGCCGAAAAGGGCGTGGCCCAACTGGTCGAAGCCCAACGGGCCGCGGTGGGAAGCTGAGATGAGAAGGTTCGACGGCAAGAAACTGCTGGTCGCAACGCATAACCAAGGCAAGCTGGAGGAGATCGCGCATCTTCTGGCGCCTTACGGTATCACTTTCACCTCGGCCGGCGAGATGGGCCTCGACGAGCCGGAAGAGACCGAGACCACTTTCGTCGGCAATGCCCGCATCAAGGCGCATGCGGCAGCCAAGGCCACCGGCCTGCCCGCGCTGGCCGATGACAGCGGGATCGAGGTCGAGGCGTTGGACGGCGCGCCAGGCGTCTATACCGCCGATTGGGCCGAGACGCCGAGGGGGCGCGACTTTGAAATGGCCATGATGCGGACATGGGACGAGCTGGAGGCCAAAAAGGCCCCGTTTCCGCGCAAGGCGCGTTTCTGCTGTACCTTCGTCCTGGCGTGGCCCGACGGCCACGACGAGGTGTTCGAAGGGCAGATGCCGGGGCAGATCGTCTGGCCCATGCGAGGCGATCAGGGGCATGGCTACGACCCGATCTTTCAGCCGGACGGCTACGATCTTACATTCGGAGAGATGGACCGGTGGGAAAAGAACCGGATCAGCCACCGGGCGAAAGCCTTCGAGAAACTGGTGAGGGTGTTTGACCGCTGAGGACTGGCAGCACGGGGGCTTCGGCCTCTATATCCATTGGCCCTTCTGCCAGGCCAAATGCCCCTATTGCGATTTCAACTCCCACGTTGTCGCGAAGATAGACCAGCAACGCTGGGAAAGGGCCTATCTCGCCGAGATCGCCCGTATTGGCGCGGAAACGCGGGGGCGCGTGCTGAACACCGTGTTTTTTGGCGGCGGCACACCCAGCCTGATGGAGCCCGAGCTTGTCGCCGCGATCCTCGAGGCCGCGCGGCGGACATGGCCTGTGGCAAACGACATGGAAGTGACGCTCGAGGCCAACCCCACCTCGGTCGAGGCCGGGCGTTTCGCCGGCTACCGCGCCGCCGGGGTCAACCGGGTGTCAATGGGCGTGCAGGCATTGAACGATGCAGATCTGAAACGTCTCGGCCGTCTGCACAGCGTGGCCGAGGCCCGCGCAGCCTTCGACATAGCGCGCAATACGTTCGACCGGGTCAGCTTCGACCTGATCTATGCCCGGCAGGACCAGACGACCACGGAATGGAAAGCCGAACTGACCGAGGCACTGTCGATGGCGATCGACCACCTCTCGCTCTATCAGTTGACGATCGAACCCGGCACCGCGTTCGGCGACCGGCAGGCCCGCGGAAAGTTGCGCGGGCTGCCCGAAGAGGATGATGCCGGCGACATGTATTTCATCACGCAAGAATTGTGCGACGCCGCCGGGATGCCCGCCTATGAGGTGTCGAACCACGCGCGACCGGGCGCCGAGTCGCGGCACAACATCATTTATTGGCGCTATGGCGACTATGCCGGGATCGGCCCCGGCGCCCACGGGCGGTTGACGCTGGGCGGTCACCGCGTGGCGACCGAGACACCACTTCAGCCCGGCACCTGGCTGGAGGCGGTCGAGACGCATGGAAACGGCGAGACGCCCCGCACTGCGCTGCCCTTGAAAATCCAAGTGGCGGAATATCTGATGATGGGGCTGCGGATGACGACCGGAATCAGCCTGTCACGATATGAAAACCTTGCAGGCTATTCAATGAATTACAATAAAATCAAATACTTGGAAGAAATCGAAGTGGTAAGGCGCGACGGCGACACGCTAAGCACGACACCGTCCGGGCGCGCCGTTTTGAACGCGGTATTGCGCGAGCTTATGCCGGAGTAAGTCCGATGCGGCTGTTGTGGCTCTTCGCCGGATTGGTCTCCATCGGGCTGGGCATGGTGGGCGCGGTTCTGCCCTTGCTGCCGACGGTGCCCTTTCTGCTTCTTGCGGCGTTCTTCTTCGCGCGGTCTTCGGAACGACTGCACAACTGGCTTCTGACCCATCCGAGTTTCGGCGCGCCGATCATCGACTGGCAGGAGCGCGGCGCGATCAGCCGCCGCGCCAAGTGGATCGCCAGCCTGTCGATGGTGGCCGCGTTCGGGATTTCCCTGGCCCTGGGCGTCCCTCCGATCATTTTGCTCGTTCAGGCAATCGTTCTTTCGATGGTCGCGCTGTTTATCTGGACACGTCCAGAGGCGTAGCGCTCAGCACCCGGCAAAGCTCGTCCAGCTCCTCCAGGGTGCCGTAATTTATCACAAGCTTGCCGTTGCCCTTTTCCGTGTCGTGATCGACCGAGACCTTCATCTTCAGATTCGCCGAAAGGTCCTGTTCCAGCGCGCGCGTGTCGGCATCCTTCTCGGGTTTGGAGCCTCCAGTGTCTTTCGGCTTTGACTTCGGCTTCTTGGCGAGCTTCTCCGTCTCCCGCACCGACAGGCCCTTGCTGATCACCTGCCGCGCCAGCGCGGACGGATCGTCGGTCGTTATCAGCGCGCGGGCGTGCCCGGCCGAGATCCGCCCCTCCCGCAGATGCTCCTGCACGTCCTCGGGCAAACTCAGAAGCCGCATCAGGTTGGCGATATGGCTGCGGCTTTTGCTGAGGGCTTCCGCAAGCCGCTCCTGCGTATGGCCGAACCTGTCCATCAGCTGGCGATAGCCCTGCGCCTCCTCAACCGGGTTCAGATCGGCGCGCTGGATATTCTCGATGATCGCGACTTCCAGAACCTCGCTGTCGTCGAGGTCGCGCACGATGACCGGGATGTTGTGCAGCTGCGCCAGTTGCGCCGCCCGCCAGCGCCTTTCGCCGGCCACAATCTCGAAACTGCCGGATTCGTGCTTGCTTTCGCGCACGATCAACGGCTGAATGATGCCTTTTTCTCGGATCGAGGCCGCAAGCTCCTCCAGCGCCTCCTCGGAAAAGCGCCGCCTGGGCTGTTCCGGGTTCGGAACAAGCTTTTCCACCGGCAGGGTCAAATCGGCGCGGCGCGGCGATGAATCGTCGGCCGAGGCGCTTTCCTCATTCAGGTTTACATCCGCCATCAGGGCGGACAAACCCCGGCCCAAGCCACGCCTTTCCGGTTTTTTCGACATCTCTCTGCCCTCCTCAGGCGCTGACCGGCGCGGCGCGCACCAGCATTTCCTGCGCCAGCTTCCGATATGCATCCGCCCCGCGCGAGACCGGATCGTAATCCAGCACCGACATGGCAAAGGACGGGGCCTCGCTCACCCGCACATTTCGCGGAATCACCGTGCGGAACACAAGCTCCCCAAGGTATTCCCGGGCGTCCTTTTCCACCAGATGCGACAGGTTGTTTCGGCGGTCATACATGGTCAGGACCACGCCTTCGATCCGCAATCCGGGGTTGGCGGTCTGGCGCAGCTCGCGGATCGTCAGCATCAACTGCGACAGGCCTTCGAGCGCGAAGAATTCGCTCTGCAGCGGAACCAGAACGGAATCGGCGGCCACCATGGCGTTGACCGTCAACAAGTTGAGCGATGGCGGGCAGTCGATCAGAATATAATCGAACCGATAGCCGTCAATCGCGGGCTGGCGCAGCGCGTCATGCAAAAGGAAGCTGCGCTTTTCGTTCGACACCATTTCCAGGTCGGCAGAGCTGAGGTCCGTCGTCGCCGGCGCGATTTGCAAGCGATCGACGCCGGTCTTGCGGATCACCTCATGCAACGGAGCGTCGTCCAGCAACAGGTCATAGGTCGTGCGCTCGCGCTGGTCCGGCTCGATCCCCAGACCAGTGGAGGCATTGCCCTGCGGGTCGATATCCACGATCAGGACGTTGAGACCTTCGCCCGCCAATGCGGCGGCCAGATTGATGGCGGTGGTGGTCTTTCCGACGCCCCCTTTCTGGTTGGCAATCGCAATGATCTTCGGCCCTGCGGGTCGCGTCGGATCAGGCACGTGCAAGTCCTCCAATGCTCAGAATAACGGCGTCGCGATCGGTGCGGCTTGGTATTTTCTGGACGTCAAAGCGCCAGGATGCAAGTGCGTCGGTCAGCTCCCGCTCATATGCCGCGCCTTTCATGAAAAGCCCAGTGCCGCCCGGAACGAGGTGCCGCTCGGCGAAGTCCAGAAGCACGGAAAGCGGTGCAAGCGCGCGGGCGGACACCACATCGGCGCGCAGCGGCGGCACGTCCTCTATCCGTTCCGCGATCACCTCGACGACGATATCCAGTTCCCGCGCGACGGTCCGCAGAAAGGCCGCCTTTCGCCGGTCGCTTTCAACAAGCGTTGTCTTCATTGCCGATGCGCGGCCGGCCGCGAGTGTTGCAACGACAAGGCCGGGAAATCCGCCGCCGCTTCCCAGATCCGCCCAATGCTTAGCACCTGCGGGCGCCAGGTCGAAAATCTGCGCAGAATCAATGAAATGCCGCGTCCAGGCCTCCTCGATCGTGGACTTCGCCACGAGGTTGATCGCCGGGTTCCATTTCTTCAGAAGCTCGAAATATCGCTCCAGGCGTTCTCGTGTTTCACGTGAAACATCCAGTCCGACCGCCGCTCTGCCCGCGTTCATGCGGATTTACGCTCCATCTGTCGGACCTTCGCCAGAATCAGCGTCAGCGCGGCAGGAGTCATCCCATCCACCCGACCCGCCTGCCCCAGCGTGGCGGGACGAATCGTATTGAGTTTGTATTTCAACTCGTTCGACAGCCCGTTTAGCACATCGTAGTCGAAATCCGCTGGAATGCCCTGCTGTTCGTCGCGCTTCATCGCCACGACATCCTGCATCTGCCGCTTGATATAGTTGGCATAGAGCGCGTCCCGTTCCAGTTGGGCGCGGATTTGCGGCGACACCTCGGACAGGCCCGGGTCCAATGGAATAATGTCGTCGAATCCGACATCCGGAAATGCAAGAAGATCAAAGCCGGAGCGTCGCTGGCCGTCGGCATTGATCTTGATACCTGCCTCACCGATCTGTTTCGGAGTGAGCGACATCGCATCCAGACGCGACCGCGCCACGCCCATCTCTTCCATCTTCTCGGCGAACACCTTCGCCCGGCCCCGCCCGACGCAGCCGATCTCAAGCCCCACGGGCGTAAGCCGCTGATCAGCATTGTCCGCGCGAAGCGAGAGACGGAACTCCGCGCGCGAGGTGAACATCCTGTAGGGCTCAGTGACACCGCGGGTCACAAGATCGTCGATCATCACGCCGATGTAACTGTCGGTCCGGCTGAAAATGACAGGCGCGGCCCCTTGCACTGCCCGCGCGGCGTTGAGCCCTGCAGCCAAACCCTGGGCCGCCGCTTCCTCGTATCCCGTCGTTCCATTGATCTGACCGGCCAAGTACAGGCCGGGCACATCCTTGAGACGCAGCTCGGCATTCAGCGCACGTGGATCGACGTAATCGTATTCGATCGCATAGCCCGGTTGCAGAATTTCAGCACGTTCCAGTCCGATGATCGAATGGACGTAGTCCGCCTGCACATCCGCGGGCAAGGAGGTCGAGATTCCGTTCGGATAGACCGTGTGATCGCTCAGCCCCTCAGGTTCCAGGAAAATCTGGTGCGAGGTCTTGTCCGCGAAGCGCACAACCTTGTCCTCGATCGACGGGCAATAACGCGGTCCGACGCCGTCGATATGCCCGCCATACATTGCAGAGCGGTTCAGGTTTTCGCGGATGATATCGTGCGTTCTTTCATTGGTATGTGTGATGCCACACGCTATCTGCCGCACAACCGGCTTGTCCGAGAGGAAGGAAAACAGAACCGGATCCTCGTCGCCCGGCTGACTTTCCAGCCTGTTCCAGTCGATGCTGCGTCCGTCCAGGCGCGGTGGCGTCCCGGTCTTCAGGCGCCCGAGCGGCAAGCCGAACCCGTCGATCCGCTCTGCCAAGCGCAGAGACGGCTTGTCGCCCATCCGCCCGCCTGGCCGCTGAACATCGCCGATATGTATGACACCGCGCAAGAATGTGCCGGTGGTCAGAACAACTGCCCCCGCGCGCAGCTGCACGCCGTCGGCAAGGATGACCCCGCTTACCGTCTCGCCCTGCATGAGCAGGTCCGTCACCTCGCCTTCGACAACTCTCAGGTTCGGTGTCTCGGCGATGAATCTCTGCATCGTGTCGCGATAGATCACCCGGTCCGCCTGGGCACGCGGCCCTTGTACGGCCGGCCCCTTGCGGCGGTTCAACAGCCTGAACTGGATCCCGGCCCGGTCGGCAACCCGACCCATAAGCCCGTCCATCGCATCGACCTCGCGGACCAGGTGGCCCTTGCCAAGCCCCCCGATAGCCGGGTTGCAGGACATGATACCAATGCCATCCGCCCGGAGCGTGACAAGGGCGGTCATCGCGCCAAGCCGCGCAGCCGCGTGGGCCGCCTCGGCTCCCGCATGGCCGCCGCCGATCACCACTACATCGAAGTCCCAATGTTTCACGTGAAACACCCCTTACTTTCCCAGGCAGAAGCTGGCGAATATCTCGTCCAGGATATGCTCAACATCCACGCGCCCCACAAGCGAGTCGAGGGCGCGAATCGCTGTCCGCAACTCTTCGGCCGCCAGCTCCACGCTGGCCGAACCCCTTGTTACCTGATTCCGTGCCGAGGAAATAGAGGCCAGCGCCCGCAAGATCGAAACCCTGTGGCGTTCCCGCGTTGCCGTTGCCGCGCGCATCGCCCGTGTTTCAAGCCGCGAGGTGATCGCATCTATCAGCGCCTCGACTCCCGCGCCCGTCTTGCCGGACACCGCAGGGCCTTCACCGATCGAAAGATCCGCCTTTCCGCGAAGGCTGATGTCATCGGGGTCCGGATCAAGCCCCAACGTTGAACCGGACTCGTCCAGCAGGAATACCCGAAGATCGGCCGCCGCCGCGCGCTGCCGCGCGCGGTCGATCCCGATCCCTTCGACAACATCATCCGTATCGCGCAATCCCGCCGTATCCAGCACGGTCACGGGCAGGCCATGCAAGTCCATCCGGACCTCGATCACATCGCGCGTCGTGCCGGCAAATTCCGAGGTTATCGCCGCCTCCCGCCCCGCCAACATATTGAGAAGCGTGGATTTTCCAACATTCGGTGGACCCACAATGGCGACCTCGAAGCCTTCGCGGATGCGCTCCGCCGCCGATACGCCCGCCGCTTCCCGTTCCAGATCGCCTTGAACGCGCGCCAGCAGGTCCAGTACCTCGGGTGAGACATCGACCGGAACATCCTCGTCCGCGAAATCTATTGTCGCTTCCAAGAGCGCCGCGGCGCGGATCAGATCGCACCGCCAACTTTCCGCCCGATCGCCTATCGCGCCCGAGAGGACCCGCAGCGCCTGGCGTCTTTGGGCCTCGGTTTCCGCTTCGATCAGATCAGACAGGCCTTCGACCTGAGCTAGGTCGAGTCGTTCATTTTCCAAAGCGCGGCGTGTGAATTCGCCCGGATCCGCCAGACGCAACCCATCAATATCAGATAGCGCCTTCAGGATGGCCGCGACCGTCGCAGGGCTTCCGTGGCATTGCAACTCGACCATCTCTTCGCCGGTGAAGCTGGCCCCTTCCGCGAACCACAGAACCAACGCCTCGTCCAGAAGGCCGCCGTTCTTGTCACGCAGCTTCCGCAGCCCGGCCACACGTTGCGATGGCAACGAAACGCCCAGCGCGCGCACCGCATCGCAGGCCGCCGGCCCGGAAAGCCTGATGACCGCGACGCCGGCTTTGCCGCGCGCGGTAGCGAGAGCATAGATCGTGTCCACCGGAAAGCCCCCTTCGCGGGTCACCTGTCAGGTGTTCATGGAATCGAAGAATTCCGAGTTCGTCTTTGTCTGCTTGAGCTTCGAAATCAGGAACTCGATGGCGTCGGTCGTGCCCATCGGGTTCAGAATCCGGCGCAGCACGAAGGTTTTCTGAAGGTCCGCCTTGTCGACCAGCAGCTCCTCCTTCCTTGTGCCGGATTTCAGGATGTCCATCGCCGGGAAGACGCGCTTGTCGGCCACCTTGCGGTCCAGCACGATCTCGGAGTTGCCGGTGCCCTTGAATTCCTCGAAGATCACCTCGTCCATCCGGCTGCCGGTGTCGATCAGCGCCGTTGCGATGATGGTTAAAGATCCGCCCTCTTCGATATTCCGCGCAGCGCCGAAGAATCGTTTGGGCCGCTGCAGCGCATTGGCGTCCACACCGCCGGTCAGCACCTTGCCCGAGGACGGCACGACAGTGTTATAGGCGCGGCCCAGGCGCGTGATGGAATCCAGCAGGATCACGACGTCGCGCTTGTGCTCGACCAGCCGCTTGGCCTTTTCGATCACCATTTCGGACACCGCAACGTGGCGCGTGGCCGGTTCGTCGAAGGTCGAGGAAATCACCTCACCCTTCACCGAGCGCTGCATGTCCGTAACCTCTTCCGGGCGCTCGTCTATCAGCAGGACGATCAGATAGCACTCGGGGTGGTTCTGTTCGATCGAGTTGGCAATATTCTGCAACAGCACCGTCTTGCCGGTCCGCGGCGGGGCCACGATAAGCGAGCGCTGCCCCTTGCCGATGGGCGCGACCAGGTCGATGATCCGCGCCGAGCGATCCTTGATCGTGGGATCCTCGATTTCCATGTTCAGCCGCTCATCGGGATAGAGCGGCGTGAGGTTATCAAAGTTGATCTTGTGGCGGGCGCGCTCCGGATCCTCGAAGTTTATCCGGCTCACCCTCGTGATCGCGAAATAGCGTTCATTTTCGCGTGGTGCCTGCATCACGCCCTCGACAGTGTCTCCTGTGCGCAGGCTGTGCTGACGGATCATGTCGGGCGAGACGTAAATGTCATCCGGGCCGGGAAGATAATTCGCCTCGGGCGAGCGGAGAAATCCGAACCCGTCCTGCAACACCTCCAACACGCCGTCGCCCGAGATCTCCCATCCGTCTTCGGCGCGTTCCTTGAGGATGGCGAACATCATGTCGCCCTTCCGCATGGTCGAGGCGTTCTCGATCTCGAGATCCTCCGCCATCGAGAGAAGATCCTTTGGGCTGTGGGCCTTCAGATCGGCAAGGTTCAGACGGTCTTGGGTCATATAGTGAAATCTGCTTGTTGAGCCGCGCCCATTAAAAGGCGTCAGGTCTGGTAAGATCGGGAGAATCTAGGACAGGACTGCCCTGAACCGCTCACATAAGGGTTGGCCAGCGACGAGTCAACGCATTCAGAACTTCACGATGACGGAAATGACCACGACGATCATAAGCAGCGTCGGCAGCTCGTTCATCAGGCGATAGCTTCGGCCGGACACAGTATTCCGCCCGGCCGCAAAATCCTTGCGCCGAAGTCCCAGCCAGTGGTGGAACCAGGTCATCGCCAGCACGGCTGCGGCTTTCGGATACGGCCAGATGGCCGACCAATCCACGATACCGGGCGTGAAGACCAGCATCAGCCCGAAAATCCAGACAGCAATCATCGCAGGGTTCATGATGTAGCGTAACAGCTTGCGTTCCATCGTCTGGAACAGCGCGTCGGTGCCGCTGCCCTGTTCCACTGCCTCGACGTGATAGACGAAAAGGCGCGGGAGATAGAAGATCCCCGCCATCCAGGTAATCACCGCGATGACATGGAAAGCTTTCACCCAAGGATAAATTCCCGCCAAGAAATCGCCCATCGCCCAACCTTCGAGCCGTGTGTTTCGAAGCCCTTCTAAAATAAATAAATTAGAAAAGAAAAGATGATGATGATGTAGGGGCTGGGGATACTGGGGATTATTGTTCGATCCCCGGAAAAATTCACAGCCTGTAAACGCTGTGCATAAGCTTGTTCAAAACAGACGAAAGAATCCAGAGAATGATTTTTATCATTTAATAATAAGAACTTAAGAAAGATAACGGAAGAACTTTATGTGGACAGAAAGGGTCTCATCCGGGCACATTTTTGGTCATCCCCAAGGACCTGCGGCATTTCCTCCCGAGGGATGGAATCCGGCGAATGCTTGACAAGGGGCGGCAGGATTGCGGAAGTCTGCGAAACCGCCCACATCTCCACATTTTCCTGCGCGCTTTGTTCGGCGGGTCATCCACAGGGTCTTCAACATGCCGCAGCCGGTCATTCTTGCCTCTGCTTCGGAAATCCGGGGGCATCTGCTGCGGCAGGCCGGCGTTGCGTTCGAGGTTCAGCCCGCGCGCGTGGACGAGGAGATGATCCGCGCCTCGCTGGAGCGCGAGGGCGCCGGCCCCCGCGACGTGGCCGACACACTGGCCGAGTTCAAGGCGCGCAAGGTCGGCGAGAAACGGCCCGACGCTTTGGTGATCGGATGCGATCAGGTGCTGGCATTGAAGGGCGTTGTCCTGACAAAGCCCGAAAGCCGGGAAGACGCCCGCGCCCAGCTGCGCCAGCTTCGGGCACAGCGCCACAGCTTGCTGTCCGCCGCGGTGATCTATGACGGGGGAAAGCCGGTCTGGCGTCATGTCGGCGAAGCGCGGCTGACCATGCGGCCCTTCTCGGACGCCTATCTGGAGGATTACCTGGCGCGCAACTGGGAAAGTGTCCGGCATTCGGTCGGGTGCTACAAGCTCGAGGAAGAGGGCGTGCGTCTGTTCGCCCGGGTCGAGGGGGATTATTTCACGGTTCTGGGTCTTCCGCTTCTGGAGCTTCTGAACCATCTGACAACGAATGGAACGATACCGGCATGAGTGACAGGATACCGCTGGCGGGGGTCATCGGCTCGCCCATTGCACATTCCAAATCGCCGCGGCTTCAGAATTTCTGGCTAAGGAAATACGGGATTCCGGGATATTACATCCCGATGGATGTTTCACAGGACGACCTTAAAGAGGCGCTGCACTGCCTGCCCAAGCTTGGCTTCGTCGGCGTCAATGTAACCATCCCCCACAAGGAGCGGGTGCTGGGGATGGCCGATCTGGTCACGGACCGCGCGGCGCTGATCGGGGCTGCGAACACCCTCATTTTCCGTACGGATGGAAAAATTCACGCCGATAATACAGACG
>JBAVQZ010000338.1:0-3748 GCA_049694515.1 Paracoccaceae bacterium
TCGTGCTGCTGCACGGATGCTGCCACAATCCGACCGGGGCCAACCTGACGCTGCCCGAATGGCAGGAGGTCGCGGCCCTGCTGTCCCGCAAGGGCGCGTTGCCGCTGATCGACATCGCCTATCAGGGGCTCGGCGACGGATTGGAGGCCGACGCCACCGCGACCCGTCTGATCGCGTCGCTTTGCCCCGAAACGCTTGTCGCGGCAAGCTGCTCGAAGAATTTCGGTGTCTATCGAGAGCGGGCTGGCATCCTTCTGGCCGTCGCGCCCGACACCAAAACGCAGGCGTTGACGCAGGGCAACCTGAGCGCGCTCAACCGGCTGACCTATTCCTTCCCGCCTGATCACGGCGCGCGGCTGGTGACGATGGTGCTGGACGACCCGGCGTTGAAGGCCGACTGGATGGCCGAGCTTGAAGGGATGCGAAGTGGGATGATCGCCCTTCGCGAACAGCTCGCCGAAGAGTTGAGGGCGCTGACCGGCTCCGATCGGTTCGGGTTCCTCGCGCAACATCGCGGCATGTTCTCACGCCTCGGCGCGACGCCCGACCAGGTGGAGCGGCTGCGCGAGGAGCACGCGATCTACATGATCGGCGACAGCCGCATGAATATCGCCGGCCTGAACGCCGCGACCGTGCCGGTGCTGGCCAGCGCCATCGCCGCGGTCGGTCTCTGATCCCTCGCGTCCCCCTCCCGATGAAGCGGTGGTGTCCTGCCGGTCGGTTTGGTCGACCACCGCCCGGGCGTCACGCGGCCTGCATCGTGAGAGTCAGCACGCTGAGCAGGAGAACGGCGAACCCCGTTGTCGCGATCAATGCCGCGCGGAAGGATCCCACGAGCCGCGTCAGAAGCAATAGCCCGAGCACCCAGTAAAGTTGCGCGGTGAAAAAGCCCGGAAAATAGCCCTGCACCCAGATCACCCAGTATGTGTGGGAAATCGCGTTGCCCAGCGCACCATAGACGATGAAGAAAAGTACCGGCACCAGCAGGAAACGCCGCCCTGCCGCGAAGACCAGGATGAAGGCCATCACGAAGACGAAATAGGAAACCATGTTGATGCCGACGAACAGGTCGGTCGAAAATGGCTGAGACCCGAAGAGATCGGGAAAGCGAAAGCGGAACCCGGTCATGAATTCTTCGCTGAAGTGGATGAACTGCCAGGCCAGCACGCCGAAGTAGATCGGGTAGAGCTTTCGCCCCGCCGGCAAGGTAACCTGTTTCAGGTACATCCCGAAAAAGATCACCCAGGTCACGATCAGCCCGGGGACGAACGTCGCCAAAAGCGGGGTCCCGCCGATCGCGACGAACGTCCCGGCCATGACCAGCGCGATGCCGGAGCCGATACCGAGGTCCGCGCGGTTCAAAGTCGAAGTTGTCATCTCTCAATCCTTTCCGAGTTGGAGTATTTCGCTCCGCGTCATGCCGTATAAATCAACGATTGTTGACTTCCTGAAGCGCGAGATGGCCCTTCGGCTTGCATTTGTCAACATTTGTTGGCAAATTTGAGCCATGGCAAAGAAGTCCACAGCAACCCCGAAGTCCGAAAGGACCCGCCAGGCCATCCTCGCGGCGGCGCGGAAATCCTTTTCGGAACAGGGGTATGACGGTGCCACGGTGCGCCGGATCGCGGAACGGGTGCCCATCGACCCGGCAATGATCATGCGCTATTTCGGCTCGAAGGAAGGGCTGTTTTCCGCGTCCGTCGCGGTTGATTTGCAGCTTCCGGATCCGGCGAAGATCCCGGGCGACTCGGTGGGGCGCGCTCTTGTCGAGCATTTCCTCGTGCTGTGGGAAGGCGGGGAGGAAAACCGCGGTCTGCCGATCCTGCTGCGCTCCGCCGTCTCGAACCAGGATGCGGCGGAAAAAATTCGCGAAGTTTTCGCCGGCCAGATTGTGCCGCTCGCCGCCAGGGTCTCGCCGCATGGCGACCCGGCACGGCGCGCCGGCCTTGCGGTAAGCCAGCTCTTCGGTCTGGCGCTCTGCCGCTACATCCTGAAATTGCCCCCGGTCGTGGCACTTTCGCGCCAAGACATCATTACCGAGCTTGGCCCGGTGATCCAGCGCCACCTGAGCGAAGATTGACAGCCTGGCTCAGCCTCAGTTCCGGTTCGAAACGCGGTCTGGTCCGCCTTATGTCTTGCCCCAGCCGGCATCCTGCATCTCGCGCAGGCGGCTTGCCGTGCGCTCGAACTCGAAGGCGCCCGTTCCCTCGACGTAAAGCATCTCGGGCACCGCCGCCGCCGAACAGATCAACCGTACCTTCGCCTCGTACAGCGCGTCGATCAGGGTAACGAAGCGTTTCGCCTCGTTGAAATTGCTTCGCGACAGGCGGGGAATGTCCTCCAGGATCAGCACCCGCACCGCCTCCGCGATCGCCAGGTAATCCGCCGGGCCAAGCGGCTTGGCGCACAGATCCCAGAAGGTCGCCCGCGCCACGCCGTTGTGAAAGCGCGGCAGCTCGACCTTGCGCCCCTGCACGCTCAGCACATGCGGGCGGCCCTTTCCGCCGGTGAAATCCTGCCAGATCTCTTCCATCGCCGCGCGGGCCGAGGCGTCGGCCGGCGTGAAATAGACCTCTGCGCCCGACAGCCGGTTCTGGCGATAGTCGCGGGGCGAGGCCAGGTGATGCACTTCCAGCCGCTCTTTCAGCAGGTCGATGAAGGGCAGGAACCGCTCGCGCTGCAGGCCATCCTTGTAAAGATCGTCGGGAACCCGGTTCGACGTGGTGACCACGGTCACGCCCTTGTCGAACAGCAGGTCGAACAGCCGACCCACGATCATTGCGTCGGTGATGTCCGATATCTGCATCTCGTCGAAGCATAGCAGGCGCAGGTCGCGTCCGATCTCCTCGGCCACGGGAACCAGCGCGTCCTGCACGCCATTCTGCCGTACCTTGTGCAGATCGGCGTGCACCTCTTGCAGGAAGGCGTGAAAATGCACCCTGCGCTTGTCGGCAATATCCACATGCGAAAAGAAGAAATCCATAAGCATGGATTTGCCGCGCCCGACACCGCCCCAGATGTAAAGCCCCTTCACCGGCGCGGCCCTGCGGCGGAACAGCGAAAAGCCCGGCTTGCCGTTGCCGCCATTCTCCAGCTCGCGGCGCACCCGTTCCAGCGGCTCCAGCAACGCCATCTGGCCGGGATCGGCATGCAGCTCGCCCGACGCGACGAGCCGGTCGTATATCTGGTGCAGCGTCTCGCTCATTCCCGAACCCATAAGCCGTGGAGCGGGATAAGAAAAGATGATGCCGCCCATTGCGAATTGTCGGTTGACCGGGGCGACGCGGCGGGTATTGCTTTTCCGCGTTCAGGGAGTATCCGATGAAAACCGCGCGCGCGCCGCTCGTCACCCCGGTCCTGATCGCCGGATGCGTCGTCATCATGATCAGCTTCGCCATCCGGGCGAGCTTCGGGGTGTTCCAGATTCCGATCGCGGACGAATTCGGCTGGCTGCGCTCCGAGTTTTCTTTTGCCATCGCGATCCAGAACCTGGCCTGGGGCATTGGCCAGCCGATCTTCGGCGCAATCGCCGAGCGTTTCGGCGATCGCCGCGCCATCGTGCTGGGCGCGTTGACTTATGCCGCCGGGCTGGTGCTGTCGTCGCATGCCGTCACGCCCGGTCAGCATCAGATGCTGGAGGTTCTGGTCGGCTTCGGCATCGCCGGGACCGGCTTCGGGGTGATCCTGGCCATCGTCGGGCGCGCGTCCAGCGACGAAAACCGCTCGCTCTCGCTGGGCATCGCCACGG
>JBAVQZ010000339.1:0-3747 GCA_049694515.1 Paracoccaceae bacterium
CGCAAGGACGCAGCGGCGAAACCCGCCGCGCGCCGCAGCCGCCGTGCGCCGTCCCGGCCGCAACAGCCCTTCGGGGAATAACCGGATGCCCGCCACGATCTCCCGCGCCACCTATGCCGACATGTACGGTCCCACCACGGGAGACCGCGTGCGGCTGGCCGATACGGACCTGGTGATCGAGGTCGAGAAGGACTTCACCACCTATGGCGAGGAGGTGAAATTCGGCGGCGGCAAGGTGATCCGCGACGGGATGGGCCAGTCACAGGCGTCGCGCGCGGAAGGGGCCGTGGATACCGTGATCACCAATGCGCTGATCGTGGACGTGACGGGCATCTACAAGGCCGATGTCGGGCTGAGGGATGGACGCATCCACAAGATCGGCAAGGCGGGCAATCCCGATACGCAGCCGGGCGTGGACATCGTCATCGGGCCGGGAACCGAGGCGATCGCCGCCGAGGGCAAGATCCTGACCGCCGGCGGCTTCGACGCGCATATTCATTTCATCTGCCCGCAGCAGATAGATGACGCGCTGCATTCGGGCCTGACCACGATGCTGGGCGGCGGCACCGGGCCCGCGACCGGCACCATGGCCACCACCTGCACGCCAGGGCCGTGGCATCTGGGCCGGATGCTGCAATCGCTGGACGCCTTCCCGATCAATTTCGGGCTTGCCGGCAAGGGCAATGCCAGCCGTCCCGATGCGCTGGTCGAGATGGTCAATGCGGGGGCCTGCGCGCTGAAGCTGCACGAGGACTGGGGCACCACGCCCGGCGCCATCGACTGCTGCCTGAGCGTGGCCGACGACATGGACGTGCAGGTGATGATCCACACCGACACGCTGAACGAAAGCGGCTTCGTCGAGAACACCGTGGCCGCCATGAAGGGCCGGACGATCCACGCCTATCACACCGAAGGGGCAGGGGGCGGCCACGCGCCGGATATCATCAAGGTGGTTCAGGAAAACCATGTGATCCCCTCGTCCACCAACCCGACCCGGCCCTTTACGGTGAACACGCTGGAAGAGCATCTCGACATGCTGATGGTCTGCCACCACCTGGACAAGGCGATCCCCGAGGACGTGGCCTTCGCCGAAAGCCGCATCCGCCGCGAAACCATCGCCGCCGAGGACATCCTGCACGACATGGGCGCGTTTTCCATCATCGCCAGCGACAGCCAGGCGATGGGACGCGTGGGCGAGGTGATCATCCGCACCTGGCAGACGGCGCACAAGATGAA
The DNA here is from genome assembly GCA_049694515.1 of Paracoccaceae bacterium. Lineage (GTDB taxonomy): Bacteria > Pseudomonadota > Alphaproteobacteria > Rhodobacterales > Rhodobacteraceae > JADQCB01. Next base: position 1,237 of record JBAVQZ010000339.1, read on the forward strand.
GGTGCAGCGCGGGCGGCTGTCCGAGGAGAGCGGCGAGAACGACAATTTCCGCGTGCGCCGCTATATCGCGAAATACACCATCAACCCGGCCATCGCGCACGGCATGTCGCGCGAGATCGGCAGCATCGAGGAGGGCAAGCGCGCCGATCTGGTGCTGTGGAGCCCGGCCTTTTTCGGCGTTAAGCCGGACACCGTTCTTGTGGGCGGCACCATTGCCCTTGCGCAGATGGGCGATCCCAACGCCTCGATCCCGACGCCGCAGCCGGTCTATACCCGCCCGATGTTCGGCGCCTATGGCCGCGCGCAGGAGGCGTCGTCGATCACATTCGTATCCGCCGCGGCGCAGGCCGGCGGCATCGGCGCGGCGCTGGGGTTGCGAAAGCAGACGCTGGCGGTCGAGAACACCCGCAATATCGGCAAGGCCGACATGGTGCTGAATGCCGCCACGCCCCGCATGGACGTGAACCCCGAAACCTACGAGGTGCGCGCCGAGGGCGAGTTGCTGACCTGCGAGCCGGCCACCGAGCTGCCGATGGCGCAGCGTTATTTCATGTTCTGAGGGCTTTCGGCAGAGGTCCGCCGCTTATGCTGCATTGCAGCAACAGCAACCCGGCTTTCGCGTTTCGTCACTGGTGCGCTGCGCGCGGACGCCTATGTGAAGGTCAAGGGAGGAAACCTGAACGAACGCAAAGCGAGGTTTCCAATGGCACTTCAATCCATCAGGCAAAAAACAGCATTCTCGGGCGCGCAGGCGCGGCTGGACGCTTTCTTCGCCGGCATCGGCCAGGGCTTCAACGCTTATCTGGAAAGCCGGGAGCGCAAGCAGGAGTTCGAGGAATTGTACGCCAAATCCGACCGGCAGCTGGCCGATATGGGGCTGACCCGCGAAGGGTTGGCGCGTCACGTGTTCCGCGACCTGTTGTCCGACGACCGCCGGACGTCCTGACACGGTATGACCCCCGCCCGATCGCGGGCGGGGGCTGCCGCCGCGCCCACCCGGCGCAACGCGGCCATGCAGGATCGGCATTGGAAATGTCGGCAATGCTGACCTAATTTGGGTCCCAAGGGAGGAAACGCTTGTAATGCTGAAAACAGGAGTTTCCAGATGGCACATATCGTAACTTCCGGCCACGCGCCGTCCTTTTCGCTTTTCGCCCCGTTCGCCGCGATCGGCCGGACGCTGGTGCGGATGGCCGAAAACAACCCGCAGATGAAGCAGATCGAGAAGCTGAACGCGATCTCGGACGCCGAACTTGAGCGCCGCGGCACGACCCGCGAGGCGGTTGTGCGCCACATCTTCCGCGACCGTTACTACATCTGAGCGGAAACGCCTTTCGCTCGGTTTTTCCGCCGCCTATGCTGGTCCCGATCTCATGACCGGACGGGGCGGCAGATGGCGACGGAAATGCCTTGCGCGTATCAGATCCGGCGGCGCGGCGAATGGTCCGGCGCCGCCGATACGGTGAGGCTGGACTACGAGGGGCGTTTCCTGCGGCGCAAGCGGCTGACCGGCGAAGGCGGCACGGTCTTCCGCGTCGATCTTCCCGAGACGGTTAGCCTCGAAGCCGGGGACGCGCTGATGCTGGAGGACGGCCGGCCGATCGCCGTGGCCGCCGCCGAGGAGGATCTGCTGCAGATCACCGGCCCCGGCCTTGCGCGCCTTGCCTGGCATATCGGCAACCGCCACACGCCCTGCCAGATCGAATCCGACGGCCTGCTGATCCGGCGCGACCCGGTGCTGGCGGACATGCTGGCGCGGCTGGGCGCTCGGCTGGCAGAGGTGTCCGGCCCCTTCATGCCCGAGGGCGGCGCCTATGGCCATGGCAGAACGATGGGCCATTCCCACGGCCTCGACGACCATTATTACCACGGATGAGCGGATGAGCCTGTTCCACCCCGCAAACCGCACCAAGACCCCCCGGCATGCCGAGATCTGGGCCGCTTACCAGATCGCCCATACCATCGTCGATTTCGCGGCGGCGGGGATGTTCATCGTGGGCTCGGCCCTGTTCTTCTTCGACAGCACGCAGGTGGCGGCGACCTGGCTTTTCCTGATCGGCTCGATCTTTTTCGGGTTGAAACCCACGATCCGCCTGGCGCGGGAACTGAAATATCTCTCGATGGGCGATTTCGAGGATATTTCCGGTGATGGCGATGACTGAGGCGCGCGTCGCCAAGACCGCCGATCTTCTGAGCCTCACCCAGTGGCTGTCACCTGCCTTTCCGGTGGGCGGCTTCGCTTATTCGCACGGGCTGGAGCAGGCGATCGCGGCCGGCGACGTGGCCGATGCCGAGGGGCTGGAGCAATGGCTGAGCGTGGTGCTGGACGAGGGCAGCGGCGCGGTTGACGCGACTCTGTTGTGCCTTGCGCTGAAGGGGGCGGACATGGCCGACCTGGCCCGCGCGCTGGCCGCGTCGAAAGAACGGCTGGCCGAGGCCGAGACGCAGGGTGCGGCCTTTGCCGCCGCGGTGAACGGGATTTCCGCCGGCGATATGCCGAAGACGCCGCTG
>JBAVQZ010000340.1:0-1943 GCA_049694515.1 Paracoccaceae bacterium
CAGGGCGCCTCCTGACGGGGCTGTTTTCAGGTCGGACCTTTCTTTCGCGCAGGATGCCACCGCTGCGTGCCCAGAAGAACGACAAGCGTAAGCGTCGCAAAGCCCGCCCCGGCGAGGAAGGTGCCGGCCGGGCCGACAATGTCCCACAGCGCCCCGGCGACAATGCTTGCGGCAAGAAGGATCAGGCCGGTCACCAGGTTGAACAAGCCGAAAGCCGTGCCCCGCAATTCGCCTGGCGCCGTGTCCGCGACGAGGGTGGCCAGCAGCCCCTGCGTGAAGCCCATGTGCAGACCCCAGAGGGACACGCCGATGAAGATGCCTGGAAGGCCGCCGGCAAGCGCCAGGACAAGATCTGCGGCGATCAGGATCAGGATGCCCAGCATCAGGATTCGCGCCCTCCCGACCCGGTCGGACAGCGCGCCCAGCGGATAGGCCGAAACGGAATAGGCGATGTTCAATACGACAAGCACCATCGGCACCAGCGTCAGGGACAGGCCGGACGACTGCGCGCGGAGAATCAGGAAGGCTTCGCTGAACCTTGCAAGCGTGAAAAGCGCGGCAATCCCCACCACGACCCAATAGCTGCGGCCAAGACGTCCGAGTTCCGCGTGGCCGAGCGGTGTTCGGACTGATCGCAGGCCGGCGGGGCGATCGGGCTCCCGAACCGCGAAGAGGATCAGCCCGAGGGAGAGAAAGGCGGGGATGACGGCAACCCAGAAAACCGAGGCGAACGCGTCGGAGAAAAGCCACATCAGGCCGATCGCCAGGATCGGACCCAGGAAGGCGCCGACCGTGTCGAGCGACTGTCGCAGCCCGAAGCTTGCCCCGCGCAGGTCCGGCGGGCTCAGATCCGCGATCATGGCATCGCGCGGGGCGCCGCGGATGCCCTTTCCCACCCGGTCCACGAAACGGGCCGCGACCAGCCACGACACGGTCGGCGCAAGCGGGAAGACGGGTTTTGTTGCGGCCGCAAGCCCGTAACCCAGCGCGGCGAGAACCTTGCGCTTGCCCAGACGGTCGCTGAGCGCGCCGGAAAAAACCTTGGTGACGGCCGCGGTGGCCTCGGCGATCCCCTCGATGATCCCGACGGTCAGCGCCGTGCTTCCCATGCCGACGACAAGATAGACCGGCAGCAGCGCGTGTATCATCTCGGACGAGACATCCATCAGGAGCGAGACGAACCCCAGCGCCCAAATTGTCGTGGGGATGTTTCGCCGCGCGAGGGCCGTCTTTCCCGACTCGTTCATTGCCGGCAGTCCCTTTTGTCCTGTTCGTCGGCCCTTGCCCGCGCGCGCACGGGAACGCGTTTCTTTCTCATTCGCACGGAGACGTCGAGCCGCCCGATGACTGCAAAACCTCCGAAAGCAAAAGGCACGACATTTCCGACAAATAGACCTCTTCCGGACGCCGACTTGCAAGAGCGTTCGCACTCCATGTCGTCGCATGGGCTCGACCGTGGCGCGGGGCAGTCCCCAATCGAGCGGGTTGCCCTGCGTCTGTTGGTTCGCGGCGTGCCTTCGGCCTCCGAATTTCGCGTTTCGCTGGCGCGGGTCGGGGTCGGACTCTCCGAAAGAAGACGCACCAATCAGCCCCCGCACAACACGGAGCCGCGCGTTCAAGCAGGCCTAATCGCAGAAGCCGCGAATTTTGCCAGATCGGGACTTGAAGAGTTTTTCCCGACCGCGTAATTAACCGCTCACCGTTGGGGTGTAGCCAAGTGGTAAGGCAGCGGTTTTTGGTACCGTGTACCGTAGGTTCGAATCCTACCACCCCAGCCAAGCACTTCCCAATTTCAAGACCACGCGAGGTGGGCGCCAAGTTGTGACGTAAGTTCAAAGTCTTGCGTGAGCTGCGTGCTTTCGCAGACCCCAAAACGACGCGCAAAAGGCGCTCCTTAGGGCAAAAGTCTGCGTCGGCCGTTTTCGCCATACGAGGTTGAGAAG
>JBAVQZ010000341.1:0-2498 GCA_049694515.1 Paracoccaceae bacterium
ATCGACATCAACGCCGACTACCGCTCATGAAGGTTGTCCTGGTTTCGGCCGTCGCGCTGATCGATGCCGACGGCCGGGTGCTTCTGGCCCAGCGCCCCGAGGGGAAATCGATGGCCGGGCTGTGGGAGTTTCCCGGCGGCAAGGTCGAACCCGGCGAAAGCCCCGAAACGGCACTGATCCGCGAGCTGGAGGAGGAGCTTGGCATCGACACCTGGGCAAGCTGCCTGGCGCCTTTGACTTTCGCCAGCCACGGCTATGACGACTTCCATCTCCTGATGCCGCTCTTCGCCTGCCGAAAATGGCGCGGCATCCCGCAATCGCGAGAGGGGCAGGCGTTGAAATGGGCGCGGCCCGGCGATCTGGCCTCCTACCCGATGCCGCCGGCCGATATTCCCCTCATCCCGATCCTGCGCGACTGGCTCTGACACAAGAAAAAAGGACAGCCAACGCGGGCCGTCCTTTCGCGTTTCTTCGGTGAGGTTCGGTTGCCTCAGCTCAACGTGCGCTCGACCTCTTCGCGTTCGAAGATCTCGATCACGTCGCCGGGGCGGATGTCCTCGTACCTTTCGAAGGCCATGCCGCATTCCTGGCCCGACTGCACCTCGGCAACCTCGTCCTTGAAGCGCTTGAGCGTCTTCAGAGTGCCTTCGTGGATCACCACGTCGTCGCGCAGCAGGCGCACACCGGCCGAGCGCCGCGCAAGGCCCTCGGTCACGAGACAGCCGGCCACCTTGCCGACGCCGGAGACCTTGAAGACCTCCTTGATCTCGGCATAGCCGATGTATTTCTCGCGGATCTCGTTCGACAGCAGGCCCGAAGCCGCCGCTTTCACGTCATCCACCAGATCGTAGATCACCGAGTAATAGCGGATTTCCACGCCTTTCTGGTTGGCCGCGTTCCGCGCGGGCGCGTTGGCCCGCACGTTGAAGCCGATGATCGGTGCGCCAGAGGCCTCGGCGAGACCCACGTCGGTTTCGGTGATCGCACCGACCCCGGCATGAAGCACGCGCACGCGCACCTCCTCGTTGCCGATCTTTTCCATCGCCTGGACGATCGCCTCGGCCGAACCTTGCACGTCGGCCTTGACCAGGATCGGAAGCTCCTCGACGCTCTCGTCCTCCTTGGCCTTGGCCATCATCTGATCGAGCGTCGTCGCGGCGCCCGCCGCGGCGCGCTTGTCCTTGGCGGCCTGTTCGCGGTATTCGGCGATTTCGCGGGCCTGCGCCTCGGTCTCGACCACGTTCAGAACGTCGCCCGCTTCGGGCGTGCCGTTCAGGCCCAGAACCTCGACCGGGACCGAAGGGCCGGCTTCCTCGACGCGGTCGCCCTTGTCGTTGATCAGCGCGCGGACCTTGCCCCACTGCTCGCCCACGACGAAGATGTCGCCGCGACGCAAGGTGCCGTTCTGAACCAGAACCGTGGCCACCGGGCCGCGCCCGACATCAAGCTGCGCTTCGATCACGGCGCCCTGGGCGGCGCGGTCGGGGTTGGCCTTGAGATCCAGAAGCTCGGCCTGGAGGGCGATGTCCTCCAGCAGTTCGTCAAGGCCCTGGCCGGTGGCGGCGGAGACCTCGACGTCAAGAACGTCGCCCGACATCTTCTCGACGATCACTTCGTGCTGAAGCAGATCGGTGCGGACCTTGTCGGGGTCGGCCTCGGGCTTGTCGCACTTGTTGATCGCCACGATCATCGGCACCTCGGCGGCCTTGGCGTGATTGATCGCCTCGATCGTCTGCGGCATCACCGCGTCATCGGCGGCCACCACAAGCACCACGATGTCCGTGACTTGGGCGCCCCGCGCCCGCATCGACGTGAACGCGGCGTGGCCGGGCGTATCGAGGAAGGTCAGCGTCGCGCCGCTGTCGGTCGTCACCTGATAGGCGCCGATATGCTGCGTGATGCCGCCGGCCTCCCCGGACACGACCTTGGCGCTGCGAATCGCGTCCAACAGCGAGGTCTTGCCGTGATCGACGTGACCCATGATGGTGATGACCGGCGGACGCGCCTTCATGTCCTTCGGATCGTCCTCGACAGTATGGATCACCTGTTCCACGTCGGCATCGCTGACGCGGACCACCTTGTGGCCGAACTCCTCGACGATCAATTCGGCCGTGTCGGCGTCGATCGGCTGATTCTGCGTGACCATCATGCCCATGTTCATCAGCGACTTGACCACGTCGGCCACCCGCTCGGCCATGCGGTTGGCCAGCTCGGACACGATGATCGACTCGGGCACCTGAACGTCGCGCACGACCTTTTCGCGGCTTTCGGCTCCGCCCATCGCCTTCTGGCGCATCCGCTCCTGCTTGCGCTTCATCGCCGCCATCGAGCGTTGACGCCCACCTTCGCCGCCGGTCAGCGCCTGGTTGACGGTCAGCTTGCCAGAGCGGCGATTGTCCTTGCCGCCACCCTTGCTGCGGCTCGGTTTTTCGTCGCGCGTCTCCCGCTCGCGCTCCTTTCGCGGCGCGGGCTTGCCGCCTCCGCGCGCAGCGTCGGCC
>JBAVQZ010000342.1:0-10750 GCA_049694515.1 Paracoccaceae bacterium
GCGCAGCACCGGCAGCGCCGTGGCCGAGACATGCACGGCTTCTGCCGGGTCGTGAATCTCGATATGCGGGGTGCCGTCGGGCAGATGCCCCGGATCGCCGATCCAGAAAAACGGCAGCCGCGCGCCCAGCGCCTGCCACGCCTTGACGGTGATCTCGGGGCCGATCCCGGCGGGCTCGCCCGAGGTCAGGGCAATCGGCGGTCGGGTCATGGTTCGCGGATGATCGCGTCGGCCTTGAGTTCGGCCAGATAGCTGTTGGCGTAGGAGGAAAGGCGCTGGTTCACCAGCCGCAGGCGCACCTGGTCGCGGTTCACCTCCTGGCCCAGTTCGGGCGTGCGGGCGCACAGCATCAGCACCGAGAGCCGCCCTGCACGGTTCAGCACTTCGCTTTCATTCGCGTCGAGTTTGGCGAGTTCCAGCGCGATGTCCTGCGGGATCTCCGAGACCTGCTGTGTCTGGCGCTGCAGCCGCTCCTCGGGCTGGCCCTTGGCCACGCCGTAAAGATCGTCGCATGTGTCGATCTTGGCCAGGATGCGTGCCGCGCCGCCGGCATCGCCGCCTGGCAGGAAATATTGCGCGTAGTCCACGGCCAGGGTCTGCGGTTGCGGGGCGTCGGTTTCCTGGATCGCGCGAAGCTGGAACAGGGCGATGGCATTGGGCACCTGCACCGGTTCCGACACCTCGCCCGGTCCCAGCGTCAGCACCTGCGAGGCGATCTGCGGCGGCAGGGTCGAAAGGTCGATCCAGTCGATCCGCCCGCCGCGGCCCTTCGACCCCGAGACCGAGTATTGCCGCGCGGCCGAGGCGAAGGCAGCCTGCGACTTGATCTGCCTGCTGAGCTGCTGCGCCAGCGCCCGGCTTTCCGCCTGGCGCTCAGGGGTGTCGGCCGGCAGGACGATCTCCGACAGCAGAACCCGGGCGCCGCCCTGCCGTGCGGAAAGCGCCACGGCACGGTCCACTTCGGCCTCGCTCACCTGTGTGCGGGGGCCGTATTTCGCGCGCACCACCTGGCGCCAGAGAATGCCGGACCGGACGAAATCGCGGAAGGTCTGGGCGGCGACGCCGCGTTGCCCGATCGCCTTGATGAATTCGTCGGCGCTGAGATTCGCACGCCCGGCAAACTCTTCCATGCCGTTCTTGACGTCTTCGTCCGACGCGGTGATGCCCTGATCCCTGGCGGCATCCATCCGCAGGCGGTCATCTATCAGCCCGTCAAGTGCCTGCTTCTCCAGGTCGCCGGAGCTGTTGAGAACCTTCAGGAAGGTGATCCGCTGGTTGACCTCCCAGTTTGTTATGGCGCGGTCGTTGACGATGATCCGGGGCGAGTAGGGCCCGCCCTGCTGCGCCTGCACCGTTCCGGCGGACGCGGCGGTCAGGACGCCAAGGGCAAGGGCACTCAGAAATCGGGTCAGTCGGGTCATGGGTTTGCCGTCCGTTCTGCTCGTTGTCATCGGGCGCAGCTTCGGCGGTATGCGCTGGCATCCGCAGTGTTGCCAAACCCGGTCAGCGATATGGTCAGACCGAAGTCCGTCGTGGTGCGTACACTAGTGGAGGACGCGTAACGACGCGAGAGGGAAAGATCGACAGTCACGCATTCGTTGCGATATTCCAGCCCCAGCCCGGCGCGCGCCGCGCGGCCCGCCACGAAGTCGTAGCGCCAATCGGCCTTGCCGGTCCAGTTCCCGCGCAGCCGATACGCCGCGTCCACCAGCCATTCCGAGCTGTCGTCGGGGCGATCCTCGAACAGGCTGGCCTCCTGCCAGAGATAGCTCGACGCGAGGCTCAGCTTGTCGGTGCGCCAGTCCACGCGCAACTCGTTGCGGGTGAAATTGAACGAGTCGTCGAAGACCGCACGGTTTATCAGGTCCAGGTTGCTGCCCATCTCCAGCCGCAGCGCGGCCAGCCAGTCCGAGCTTGTGCCGTTCATCCCGGTGCTGGCCGGGAACTGTCGCTGGTCGGTTGCGCGCAGGATGCGCCCGACCGTCATCCCCAGCGACCATCCCGACGGGTCATAGCGCGTCCAGCTTACACCCAGATTGGCGCGCAGCCCCTGTTCCCGCGCGTCGCTGCCGGAAAACCGGCTGAGCGAGAACAGGTTGCCTTCGTCGAATTCGACGCTGCGGGAATCCTCATTGGGGATCTTGCCCGTGTCGGATCGGCTCCAGACAAGCTGCGCGACCGGCTCCAGAACCTGGGTGGCGCCGCCCGGCATCGCCTTGACCAATGGCCAGCGCATCGTCGCCGCGGCGAAGGGGGTCGCGCGGGTGATCCGGCCCGGCGACAGGCTGTCGTCGCTGATCGAGTAGTAGTCCAGCGCCAGCGCCCCCTGCGCGGTGAAAAGCATCCCGTTGCGCGCCGCCCAGTCGCGGTGCCAGTCGATCCGGCCCGTGGCGCGGGTCATGTCGCGCCCGTTGGGCGAGGTCGCGTCCGCCTGCAGGGTGGAGCGGCGGTTGAACCCGAAAACCTCGATCCCGGCCTCGGCGACACCGCCGATGACCGGCGGTTCGAACCTTCGCGTCCAGCTTCCTTCGCCCACCAGCGAGGGAAGCGTCTTGTTGCTTTCGCTGGCCCGCAGCGACTTGTACAGGTGCAGCCCGGCGCCGATGTATTCGTCGCGTCTTGTCCGGGTGGCCGCGATGCTGTTCTCCAGCCGGTCGAGATCGGAATAGCCATAGTCCTGAAGATAGGCCGGGTCGCTGACGGTCTGCAGGCCGAATGTCAGCTTGAAATCCCGCGGCAGGTCGAACGCACCTTCGCCGAACAGGTAGAAACGTGTCTTGTCGCGCACCAGATCGTCACGCGAAACGGCGCCGTTCAGCTCGATCCCCCCCGCACGGAACTCGCGCCGGTAGCGCAGCTCGACCGTGCGGGTGCGCGAGGTCGAGAGATAGGGCGTCACCGTCAGGTCGGCATAGGGTCCGAGCGTGATGAAATATGGCAGCTTGAGGCCGGCTCCCAGCCCGTCGGTCACCCTGAGCGTGGGCACCAGGAACCCGTTGGCGCGTTTCAGGCTCGGGTCCGGCAGGCGCAGCCGCGGCAGGTAGAAGATCGGCAGCCCCATGACCTCGAGCCGCGCGTGGTCGAAATAGATCTGCCGCTCCTGCGCGTCATGCACCACCCGGCGTGCGCGGATCTGCCAGAGCGGCACCGGCTCCCCGACGCAGACGGTGCACGAGGAGGCGACCGTCTTTTCCAGCACCGAGTAGCGTCCGCCGACCCGCAGGATCTCGGCCGCGGCAAGCTGCAACTGCTGGTTCAGCACCAGCCGCGCCGATGTCAGCAGCCCGTCGCGCATGTCGGCCGAAAGTTCGGCGCGGTCGGCGGTCAGCAGCGCGCCTGTGTCCGAGGTCAGCCGCATCGGCCCCTCTATCGTCAGCTGATCGGTGTCGCGGTCATAGGTGACGCGGGCCGCGGTCATGCGGTTGCCATCGAACAGCACCTCGACATTTCCCTCGGCCACCAGCAGCCGGTCGCCCTCGACCCGCACGCTGTCCGCGATCAGCACCGCTGGCGCCGGTTCGTCCGCGGGCGTCTGCGCCGGCGCCGCCAACGGCAGGACGCAGAGCATCAGCACAAGGCCCAGAAGCCGGCGCATCAGCCGTCCTCCAGGTGAAGCAGCAGGCCCAGAGACATCAGGATGGCGATGACCGGCGGGCTCCATGCCGCCAAGGCGACCGGAATTTGGCCGTTCTCGCCCAGCACCTGTGCGAAGTCGCGAAGGAAATACAGCGCCAGCCCCAGACCCAGCGCGATCAGCACCATGACGCCGCTGCCGCCCAGGCGCGTGTGGCGCATCGTGAAGCCGGCGCCGATCATCACCATGGCCACGAAAACCAGCGGCAGGGCCAGTTCCATTTGGAACCACACGCGGTGAGGGCGCGCCGAAAAGCCCGCGCGCTCCAACTCGGCGATGAAGCCGGGCATCTCCCAAACCGGGATCGAGGCGGGGGCACCGAAACTGTCGCGTATCCGATCGGCGGTCAGGTCCGATTTCAGCGACAGGCTGTCGTGAAGCGTCGCGTTGCGTTCCGGGTTGGTGTCGGGATCGGACAGGTCCCAGCGCTTGGCGTGCGTCAGGACCCATTCGCCCTGACCGAGCGTCGCCGATTCCGCCTCGATGCGAAACAACGGCCCGGTGCCCGGCTCGAAGCTCAGGAAGGTCACGTCGAAAAGCTTGGTGCCGTCGGGATTGGAGCGCGCGGCCCGGATCACCATCTGGCCCTCGGGCCCGCCTTGCCGCAGCCAAAGCCCGTCGCCGCTGATCGACAGCACGCTGTCGCTGCCCCGTTTGTAATGGCTCGACAACGCGTCGTACTGCTTGGCGGTGGCCGCGACCAGCGGGTTGAGTACAGCCACCGCCAGCACCCCGGCAAGCAGCGCGGTCAGCAGCGGCGCGATCAGACTGTGCAGCGCCGACCGGCCCGACGCGCGGGCGATGACCAGCTCGGAACTGCGCGCCAGCCCCAGGAACAGCGCCAGCGTGGCCAGCATCACGATCAGCGGCAGGATGGCATAAAGCCCGGTGGGCGCGTTCAGCGCCGCCAGCCCCAAGGCCTGGCCGAAGCTGATCGTGTCTATGTCATAGCGCCGGATCTCCTCGACCACGTCGAGAAGCATCAGGATAAGCACGAAGACGCCGAATACCGAAAGCAGCATCCGCGTGAATTTCCGAGCGAAATAGAGATGCAGTCTCATCCGGCCGCCCTCCGCCGCCCGAAACGCCCGGCAAGCCGAAGGCCTGGCTGCTCGCTAAGCCACAGCATGGCGAGGGCGACGCCGATGCCGCCGATCGACGGCAGATAGACCACCGGCCACAGATGCGCGCCGCTGCGCGCGATGTCGGCCATGGCGTTGTCGGCAAGTTGCAAAGCGATCAGCAGCACGATGGCCAGCAGGATCTGCCGCCAGATCCCGAAGCGGCTGAACCCGCCCAGCATCAATGCCGCAAAGCCCAGAAGCGCCCCAGCCACGGCGAAGAGCGGCTGCCCGAACCGGCTGTTCGCCTCATAGAGGAATTCGGCGCGCGTTGCCCCCGTCTCCTTCAGCAGTTCGGGGCGCGTCGACAGCAGGTTGAGCGTCGAAAGCTCCCGTACCGAGCGCCGCTTGGCGCCGCCCGAATCCACCAGCCCGGCGATGTCGAACACCGAGTCCTGGAAGCGCGTGGTGAACAGCCGCTGGTCCGTGGTCTGATAGGTCTGGGCCAGACCGTCGAACATCACCAGCTTCGGCCCGTTCTCGCCTGCGACCAGCCGCGCCCGCTGAGCCGTATAGGCCGTGCGCTCGTCCGACGCGCGCTTGTCCGAGATGAACACGTCGCGCAACTCGCCAAGTGGCGTGATCTCGCGGATGAATACGGTGACGTCCTTCGACGGGTGCAGGAACCGCCCCTCGCTGAGCAGCCGTGCCGAGATGTTCTGGGAGATCTCCTCCTGCCGCTCGGACAGCCGCGCCCGGCTGACGGGTACCAGGACATTGTTCAGGATCGCTACCAGGATCGCCACCATCACCCCGAATACGAAAACCGGCCGTGCCAGGCGGAACGGCGAATAGCCCATCGCCTGCACCACCACCAGTTCGCTTTCAGTGGTCATCCGGTTCACGACATAGAGGGTCGCCGCGAAGGCCGCGACCGGCAGGACGATATGGATCACGTTCGGCAGCGTCAGGCCGGTGAATTCCAGAAAGATCATCACCGATTGCCCGTCGCCGATCAGCCGGTCGAACAGGCGAACCGCCTGGTTGAGCCAGTAGACAGAGACGAGCACGAGCGAGAAGAAGCCGAACAGCACTGTGAGCTGCGACAGCAGGTAGCGGTCGAATCTCTGCACGACGTCCCCCTCGGACCGTGACGATCGGCAGCGACCCTAGCCCAATTGCCGCGTGCGGAAAACTGCTATCTGGTCAAGCCGCCGGGCAGGGGCTAGGTAAGGTTGAGCACAGACAGGAAAGGGGTTCAGATGACAACGCCGCAGGGGATCAAATTCACCGAAACCGACCTTGACGCGATCGCCACGGCCACTGGCCGCGTCGCGGTTTTCGTGGGCGAGGAGGGCAAGCTTTCGCCTACGGCGCGGCGGGTGAACAAGCTGACGCGCGGGGCGCTTGCGCGCTTCGTGGAAAGCGAAGGGTTCGGCAAGATGAAACCCGGCGAGGCGAAGTCGCTGGGCTTTCCGCACGGGATGGCCGCGAGCGCAGTGGACGTCGTCCGGCTGGAGCGGCGCCCGACGGTGCAGGATGCCCGCAAGGCCGGCGCCGCGCTGGCGCGGTTTCAGGGCAAGGATGATTGCCTCGTGCTGGCCGGCAGCAATACCCGCGCCGCCGACATCGCCTTCGGCATCGCGATGCGCGCCTATGACTTCACCGAGCACAAGACCGGCGACAAGACCGTGCCCGGCGGGATCACCATGATGGCCGGCAAACCCGAAGAGGTCGCCGCCGCCGCTGCTCCGATGGCTGCCGTGGCCGAGGGCGTGTTCTTCACCCGGGACCTGGTCAATGAGCCTTCCAACGTGCTGACCACGAACGATTTCGCCGCGCGCCTGGCGGCGATGCAGGAACTGGGGCTGGAGGTCGAGATCCTGGAAGAAGCCGAGCTGGAGAAACTGGGCATGCGGCTGCTGCTGTCGGTCGGGCAGGGCTCTGCCAGCCCCTCCAAGGTCGTCGTGATGCGCTGGAACGGCGGGGCGACGGACGACGCGCCGCTGGCGTTGGTCGGCAAGGGCGTGGTGTTCGACACCGGCGGCATTTCGCTGAAGCCCGCGGCGGGGATGGAAGACATGACGATGGACATGGGCGGCGCCGGGGTCGTGTCGGGCGTGATGCGCGCGCTGGCCCTGCGCAAGGCGAAGGCCAATGTCGTGGGCCTTGTCGGCCTGGTCGAGAACATGCCCTCGGGCGAGGCGATCCGGCCCGGCGACGTGGTGAAATCCATGAAGGGCGAGACGGTCGAGATCATCAACACCGACGCCGAGGGGCGCCTCGTGCTGGCCGACGTGCTATGGTACGCGCAGGACCGCTTCAGACCCGCCGCGATGGTGAACCTGGCGACGCTCACTGGGGCGATCATCATCGGGCTGGGCCATGAGAAGGCCGGCGTCTTCTCCAACGATGACCAGTTGTGCGACGCGTTCCTCAAGGCCGCCGACGCCGAAGGCGAAGGGGCCTGGCGCCTGCCGCTCAGCCCGGCCTATGACGAGCTTCTGAAATCGCGCATCGCCGACATGAAGAACGTGGGCGGCCGTCCCGCGGGCTCGATCACCGCGGCGCAGTTCCTTCAACGATTCGTGAAAGAGGACTGCCCCTGGATCCATCTCGACATCGCCGGGGTGGCCAGCGTGAAAGCCGACACCACGCTTGCGCCGAAGGGCGCGACCGGCTGGGGCGTCATGGCGCTGGATCGGCTGGTAAGGGACAAGTTCGAAGGTTGAGCCGTTGGGCAGCGCGTTTTTCTATCATCTCACGCGGCACCCGCTGGAGCAGACTCTGCCGATGCTGCTGGAAAAATCCGCGGCCGCCGGCTGGCGCGTGGTGGTGCGCGGCACCTCGACCGAGCGGATGGAGCGGCTGGACGCGGCGCTTTGGCTGGGGCCCGAGGACAGGTTCCTGCCGCACGGGTTGGCCGGGGGCGATTTCGACGCGGATCAGCCCGTGCTGCTGACGACCGGCGATACGGCTCCCAACGGCGCGGCCTGCCTTATGGCGGTGGACGGGGCCGAGGTCACGCCGGAGGAAGCCTCCGGGCTGGAGCGCGTCTGCATCCTGTTCGACGGCAATGACGAGGGCGCCGTCAACCATGCGCGTGCCCAATGGAAGCTGCTGACCGGCGCCGGTGTGGCCGCGCAATACTGGTCTGAGGACACGGGCCGCTGGGAGAAGAAGGCTGAGGCATGAGCCGACGCGCCGTGTCAATTGTTGCCGCTCTGGGACGTCGCTCCCTGATCGGATGCGGTGCCACCCGACGACCCCGTGGCTGTTCCGTCGCCTTGGGATCCAGTATCCGTCGCCGTGCCGGTCTTCGTCGGGGTGTCGGCGCCTGAACCCGTGACATTGTGCTGCTCTTGCGTCGCCGGGTCGCCACGGAGCGGTATTTTTTGATCGCTGACATAGACCAGGATCCCGATCCAGGTCAGCGCGCCGACAACAACTGCCATTACAAGGGCCCAGAGGACCGGCCGCGCGCGCCGCCATCGTTTTTCAACATTGGTGCCCGGAGGTGTCATCGCTTGTCTCCTTCACGCCGGTGGGGTCGTCTCTCAACGCAAGAGCGTCAAAGGACGTTCCAACCCGACCTCGTGGAGGCACGATTCAGCGCGCTGTGCGCGTCTCGATGTCATCTCTTGCGCGGCGTCGCATGCGCCCTCCGCGCGAAGAAAGCCGCTGGGAAGCCTTGCGAACGCAGACCGCGTCGCGCGATGGCGGCGCGGTCGGCAACACATCCGGCAAGGGGCGCGCCGCCAAACCCGCCCCTTCACACCACCGTCAGCACCGCGCAATCGGCATGGCTGATGATCTTGTTCGACACGCTGCCCTGAAGCAGTCGTTTGAACCGGCCAAGGCCACGGCGGCCAAGCACGATCATGTCGGCGCCCTCGGATTTCGCGATGTCGAGGATCGCCTCGGCGTAGTCACCATTGGCAACGCGGGTGTCCACGTCGGTCGCGCCGATCTTGCGCGCACGCTCGGCGGCGTGAGTGACGATCGAGTCGCCAAGCGCGGCCACGATGCGCGCCGTGTGCGCGGCGTCTTCGGACGCCTTGAACAAGGTGGTCATCGTGCCCGGCATGTCGTCTGGCGCGGGCGAAAGCGCGGCATGGGAGGTTTGTTTCACCATATGCTCGACCTCGGCCATGTGCTCCAGCCCCTCGGGCGGTTCGCGATGCATCAGAACATGGCCCACCGTCAGTTTGGCGCCCAGCTTGGCGGCAAGCTCGGCCGCGGTCTCGACGGCGCGCGACGCGGCCTCCGATCCGTCGGTCGCAACAAGAATATGTCTGGTCATGTGGTCCTCCTCCGTCTGTTTCATTGATCCGTGTCAACCGATGCGCGATGCAGCGGACCCTCACGATAGCCTGCGCGCCATCGGGCTGTCCTTGAGCCGGATCAAGTCCGGTTCAGCGGATCAGCACCAGCTTGTCGCCGGTAATCTCGATCTTGCCGAACCGCCTGAGATAGCTGTTGCCCAGCAGCGACATGTCCATCGGACCTCCATTCACCCAGGCCCGTACGTTGCGGTCGGTGAACGGGCCCAGCGTGACGGTGTCAAGCCGCACGGGCGCGGTGCTCACCGTGCCGTTCGCGGTGCTGGCGCTGCCGATATAGGACAGGCTTGCCGGGTCGAAGCCCAGCTGCGCCGCGTCCTGCTTGGTCAGCACGACCTCGCTGGCGCCGGTGTCCACGACGAAGCGCAGCGGCGCGCCGTTCACCCTCACCGTCATGTAGAAATGGCCGTCCGGACCGCGCGGCACCTCGATCTTTCCCTGATCGGCAAAGACCGCTTGGCGGGGCATCACGGTCGAGCGGATGTCGCTCCACAATCCAAGCCCGGCGATGACGCCCAGAAAGATCAGGCCCCAGATCGCCGCCTGCTGCGCCAGTTGACCCAGCCGCTGCCGGTTCTGCAGCAGGAAATAGCCCGCGATCGCCGCCGTGAGCAGAACAAGATAGGCCAGCCGCGCGATCTGATCGCTGTCCATTCAGCGCCCTTTCCGCCATTCCTGCGACATACATAGGCACGAGACCGCGAAACGGGAGGGGTCAGAGCGGCGCCAGCCCGACGTTTTTCAGCCCGTCCAGCACGAACTGCACCGAAAGCGCGGCCAGCAGCATTCCCAGAAGGCGGGTGACGACGTTGATGCCGGTCTTGCCCAGCAGATGCTCCAGCAGGCTGGAGACGAGGAAAAGCGAGAGGACCACCGAGATCACCGCGAGCATCACCAGCAGGACCGAGGCGGTGGCCAGCCAGCCGCCGCCGGCCTGCCCGGTCAGCAGGATCATCGTGGCCATGGCGCCGGGGCCGGCGATCAGAGGGGTGGCGAGGGGAAACACGGACGGGTCGGGCCGGTCCTCCTCGGCCTGGTCCTCGCGTCGTTTCGCGCGCCGCTCGAACAGCATGTCGAGCGCGGTCAGGAACAGGAGGATGCCGCCGGCGATGCGGAAGGCGGGCATCGTGATGCCGACGAAGCCCAGCACCGCCTCGCCGAACAGGCCGAACAGCGTCAGCAGGCCGATGGCGATCGCCGCGGCGCGCAGCGCGATCACCCGCCGCTCGGTCCGCGTCATGCCTTGCGTCACCGCCAGGAAGACCGGCGTCAGCCCGATCGGGTCGATGATCACGAAAAGCGTGACGAAGGCGCTGATCAGAAACGTGAACTCCATCCGCTAACCATCCACCGTTTCGAGCTTTTCAATCGCCGACAACCAAAGGGATTCGGCCCGGTCCAGCCCCTCCATCACCTCGGCGTATTTCTTCTGCCAGACCTGGGCCTCGTTCAGCTTCTCGGGCTCGTACATCGCCGGGTCGGCCAGTTTCTTCGCCAGCTTGTCGCGCATCTCGTTCAGCTTCTCGACGCGGGCCTCGCATTTGCGAACCTCCGAGCGCAGCGCCTGCACCGCGTCGCGCGACGGGCGTTTGCGCGGGGCCGCGGCGGGCGCGGCCGGTTTCGATGGCTTGTCCGAGGCGAGCAGAAGCTTGCGATAGGCTTCCAGATCGTCCTCGTAGGGCGTGACATGCCCTTCCTTCACCAGCCACAGG
>JBAVQZ010000343.1:0-2770 GCA_049694515.1 Paracoccaceae bacterium
CGGGTCATGCTCCGGGTCTCGGCCACCGCCGCAAGCGCCTTGAGCGCGCTGAGCGGCGGAAGAAGGCGAAAGTCCATCTGTAAGCCCCGGTTACATATCCAATTCTAATTGGCTCGCATGAATCGGCGGTTTCATCAATACACGGCGTCAGAAACGCAAACCCGTGGAGAATCGCCATGTTCAACATCTATGCCCAATCCTTCCTGATCGCCGCCCGTGGTGAAAAGGCCGCCCAGCAAGGCGCCGCGAAACCGATCCGGCGCAAGGTCTGACACGGAAACAGGCCGGCGTCGGTATCCCGCGCCGGCCTTTTTTCTGGCGGCATCGCCCGACAAGGGGCGATGACCGGAACAGGGCGGAAACCGCCCGCACTCACCCGAAAAATACTTGCACCGGCCCCCATGGAAACGCGCGAACAGAGTGGGGGCCGGTGCTGTGTCCGGGGGCCTTGCGGCCCCCGGCATTCCTTCTACTCGCCGCCGCCCAGTTGGTGGACATAGGTGGCGACCGCACGGATATCCGCTTCGCTGAGACGCCCTTGCCAGGCCGGCATGACGCCGAACCGGGCCTGGGTGACCGTCGTGGTCAGCGAGGTGACATCACCGCCGTAAAGCCAGATCGCGTCCGTCAGGTTCGGCGCACCCATGGCTTGATCGCCGGTGCCGTTCTCGGTGTGGCAGGCCGCGCAGTTGTCCACGAAGATCGTCTCGCCCGGCGTCGCGAGCGCAGGGTCGAAGTCCTGCCCCGACAGCTTGCGGACATATTGCACGACCTGCGCGATCTCCTCCTCCGACAGGATCTCGCCGAAGGCGGGCATCTGGGAATACCGCGCGTCGGGGTCGGTCTCGTTCCGGATGCCGTGGGTGACCGTATAGTGGATGTCCTCGATCGTGCCGCCCCACAGCCAGTCATCGTCCAGCAGGTTCGGATAGCCCTTGCCCTGAACGCCCGCCGCACCGGCGCCGTGACATTGCGCGCACCAGGTCTGGAACACCGCACCGCCGGCGTTGACGGCATAGTTCATCAGATCCGGCTGCGAGGGGATCTCGGTCAGGGCCGTGTTGACCAGCTTCGCCTCGATCGGCGCGTTCATCTGGTCGACGCGCTCGATTTCCTGCGCGACATTGGCGCGTGTCGAATAGCCCAGAATGCCGGGCGTCGCGCCGTTGATCAGCGGCCAGGCCGGATAGGCGATGGTGTAAAGCAGTGCGAACAGGATCGTGGCATAGAAGGTCCAAAGCCACCAGCGCGGCAGCGGGTTGTTGTATTCCTCGATCCCGTCCCAGGAATGGCCGGTTGTTTCGACCTCGTCGGGATTGTGTTTGTTCTTGTCAGTGGCCATTTCGCGCCTCCTTGTGCTGCGCGCCGCTCTTGTCATCGTCGCCGGCGGGTTTGTCTTCGTGACGGAAGGGGATGTTCGCGCTTTCCTCGTGATCGCGCCGGCTGCCGGGGCGGAACGCCCAAAAGACCACGCCGATGAAAAACAGCGTCAGAGCCAGCAGCACCCAACTGTCAGCAAGATGCCGAAGCAGAGAATAGGTGTCCATCTGCCCTCCCTACCGGCTTGCGACGGGCTGGAAGGTCGAGAAATCGACCAGCGTGCCCAGCATCTGCAGATAGGCGATCAGCGCATCCATCTCGGAGATTCCGGGCTGCCCGTCGAAATTGCGGACCTGCGCCTTGGGATAGCGCTGCAGCAAACCCTCGGTATCGCCGAACGGATCGACCTGGACGTTGAAATCCGCCCGCGCGTTCTGAAGCATCTCGTCGGTATACGGCACACCGACCATGCGGTTCGTCCGCATCACGTCCTCGATATACCGCCCGTCGATCATGGTGTTCTTCAGGAAGGCGTATTTCGGCATGACGGATTCGGGCACGACCGACTGCGGGTTGCTGAGGTGATCCACATGCCATTCGTCCGAGTAGCGACCGCCGACGCGGGCGAGGTCGGGACCCGTGCGCTTGGAGCCCCACTGGAACGGGTGGTCATACATCGACTCGGCGGCGAGGCTGTAATGGCCGTAACGTTCGACCTCGTCGCGCATCGGGCGGATCATCTGGGAGTGGCAGACATAGCAGCCCTCCCGCACATAGATGTCGCGCCCCGCCAGTTCCAGCGGCGAGTATGGCCGCATCCCTTCGACCTTCTCGATCGTGTTCTGAAGGTAGAAGAGGGGGACGATCTCCACGATCCCGCCGATGGTCACAACCAGGAAGCTGAAGACCAGAAGCAGCGTGGCGTTCTTCTCGATGATCTTGTGTTTGTCGAGGATGGACATTGCCGCTTTCCTTATTCAGCAGGGGCGGTGACCGGGGCTTCGGCCTTGGCCGAAACCGACGAGACGGTCTTCCACAGGTTGTAGCACATGATCAGACCGCCGGTGAGGTACATGACCCCGCCAAGGGCGCGCACCACGTACATCGGGAATTTCGCGGCGACGGTGTCGGCGAAAGAGTTGACCAGGAAGCCCTGGGCATCGACCTCGCGCCACATCAGGCCTTCCATGATGCCCGACACCCACATCGACGAGGCGTAGAGCACGATGCCGATAGTCGCCAGCCAGAAGTGCCAGGACACCAGGCTGAGACTGTAGAGCCGCTGGCGGTTCCACAGGCGCGGCACCAGGAAGTAGAGCGCGCCGAAGGTGATCATGCCGTTCCAGCCCAGCGCGCCGGAATGCACGTGGCCGATCGTCCAGTCGGTATAGTGAGACAGCGAGTTCACGGCCTTGATCGACATCATGGGCCCTTCGAATGTGGACATGCC
>JBAVQZ010000344.1:0-1694 GCA_049694515.1 Paracoccaceae bacterium
CCCAGACACCGTCGAGGCTGGTGCGGCCCGCGCCGGTGACGGCGATCTTGCGGCCCGCGAGTTCCAGCCCTTCGGGAACGCCTTCCAGCGTCTGGCCGATCGCCTTGAACACCTGATCGGCCTTCAGGCGGAACGTCTCGTCGGTCAGGGTCAGCCCGTTGGGACCATTTTCGGTATAGGCGAACTCTACCTCGCGCACCGCCCCGTTGCCGATGATTCGCACCGGCGCCGCGCCGGTGATTATCCGCACGCCCTTCGACGCCGCGTGATCCTGTTCGTGCTCCGAGGC
Source organism: Paracoccaceae bacterium (assembly GCA_049694515.1). Classification (GTDB taxonomy): domain Bacteria; phylum Pseudomonadota; class Alphaproteobacteria; order Rhodobacterales; family Rhodobacteraceae; genus JADQCB01. The sequence continues at coordinate 290 of JBAVQZ010000344.1, forward strand.
GCTCATCGCGTCGCGGCCCCGGCGATAGACCATGGTGACGTTCTCGGCACCCAGAAGCTTTGATTGCACCGCCGCGTCGATCGCCGTCATGCCGCCGCCGATCACCACCACGTCGCGGCCCACGGGAATCGCCGACAGATCACTGGCCTGGCGCAGATCGGCGATGAAGCCGACCGCGTCACGAACATGCTCCGTCTCCTCCCCCGGCGCGGCGAGCGCGTTGACGCCGGCCAGCCCCATCCCGAGGAACACCGCGTCATGGTCCTTGCGCAGCTCGTCCAGCGTCATGTCGCTGCCCAGGGCCTTGCCGGTCTCGATGGTGATGCCGCCGATCTTCAGCAGCCAATCGACCTCGTGCTGGGCATAGTCGTCGACGGTCTTGTAGGTGGCGATGCCGTATTCGTTCAGCCCGCCCGGCTTGGGCCGCGCGTCGAAAAGCACGACATCATGCCCCTTCATCGCCAGACGATGCGCGCAGGCCAGCCCCGCGGGACCCGCGCCAACCACGGCCACGCGCTTTCCAGTGATTTCGCCTCGCGTGAAGGGATGCACGTCCGCGGCCATCACGGTATCGGTGGCGTAACGCTGCAACCGGCCGATCTCGACCGGCTTGCCCTCGGCCACCTCGCGCACGCAGACCTCTTCGCACAGTTGTTCGGTCGGGCAGACACGGGCACACATGCCGCCCAGGATGTTCTGGTCGAAAATGGTCTTTGCCGCCGCCTCGGGCTTTCCGGTCTGGATCTCGCGGATGAACATCGGGATGTCGATCGCGGTCGGACAAGCCGTCACGCAGGGCGCGTCATAGCAGAAATAACAGCGATCCGCAGCGACCGCGGCCTCGTGCGGGTCAAAGTTGGGCGCCTTGTCGGCGAAATTCTCGTGATAGTCGTCGGCGCTCAGGCGTGCGGGCGCCACGCCGGGGGTCAGATGACTGTTGGCCACATGAAATCTCCCTGCTTGTCCTGTTGTCGGTTTCTTTTGAAAACCGTGCCACGGGTTCGTATTTTTATCAAATGGTAAATTTTATAAAATTCATCCCTGTCCCTGCCTGCCGCAAAAATGGGCACATCGGGGGCCGACCGGGGCTTCGCCGTGCCGGAAATCGGCAACTGGCGCTTTTCTCTGCTCTTTGGCTCGCGTATAAGCGCGGCAACAGCAGGCGCAGACCCGCATCGCAGCGGGCGCAGGACCACCGATCGAGGACGGTATGACAAAACATTCCCACGACGCGGATGTCGCCTTCATTCAGGCTCTGGCCGAATTGCTGCGCGAGAACGACCTGACCGAGTTGCAGGTAAAACGCGAATATGGCGAAGACGACAGTCTGGACGTGCGTGTCGCCCGCACTGTTCACAGCGTCGCGCCTCCGGCGCCCCCGGCGCCGGCGACACCCGTGCAGCAC
>JBAVQZ010000345.1:0-4967 GCA_049694515.1 Paracoccaceae bacterium
GCGTCGGCCTCGGCTTCGGCCTTCAGAAGGTGGTGTCGAACCTCGTTTCGGGCGTCATCATCCTGCTGGACAAGTCGATCAAGCCGGGCGACGTGATCAGCCTGGGCGACACCTTCGGCTGGATCAATGCACTGGGCGCGCGATATGTCTCGGTCGTCACGCGCGACGGCAAGGAATACCTGATCCCGAACGAGGACCTGATCACCAGCCAGGTGGTCAACTGGTCTCATTCCAATGATTTCGTGCGCCTCGACATCTTTTTCGGCACGTCCTACGGCGACGACCCCCACAAGGTGCGCGAAATCGCCATCGAAGCGGCCAAGACCGTGGGCAGGGTGCTGAATTCGCGCCCGCCGGTCTGCCATATCGTCGGATTCGGCGACAGTTCGGTGGACTACATCCTGCGGTTCTGGATCACCGACCCGACCGGCGGACTGACCAATGTGCGCGGCGCGGTCTATCTGGCGCTTTGGGACGCGTTCCAGGCGAACGGCATCTCGATCCCGTTCCCGCAGCGCGAGGTGAAGATGCTGCAGGGCAGCTCGCTGACCACCGGCCAGGCGCCGCATGAGTGAACGGGCAACAGGCCGCGCATGTTTTGCCGCATCAGGTTGAGATTTGCCACCTGCGATGCTACCTTTTAGATATTCCCAGCGCCGGGGTTGTGGCGGCGCGTTGATAAGGAGGACGATGTCCTGTCTCATCATGCAGATGCGGTGCATGCGACACCCGCAACGGGCCTGCTCATGACGCAGATCCCGACCGATGTTTCAAGCGAAGAACTGCTTGAGCACATCCTCGCTTCCCTGGACGACGACAAGGCCGAAGACATCGTGAAGATCGACCTGCGCGGAAAATCCGCGATGGCCGACTACATGGTGATCTGTTCGGGTCGCTCGTCGCGTCAGGTGGCGTCGATCTCGGAGAAGCTGACCGACCGGCTCAAGCAGGAGCTTGGCCGCAGCTCGAAGGTCGAGGGCAAGGATCAGGGCGACTGGGTCCTGATCGACGCGGGCGACGTGATCGTCCACGTGTTCCGTCCCGAGGTGCGCGAGTTCTATCAGCTCGAGAAGATGTGGATGCCCGCCGGGGCCACAACAGCCCGCGCTTGATGCGCGTCCATGTCTGCGCGGTGGGCCGCCTAAGGGCGGGTCCCGAGCGTGATCTTGTCAAGGACTACGCCGCCCGGTTCGACCGGACCGGGCGCGGTCTGGGCCTTGGCCCGCTGAACATCCAGGAAGTCGATGACAGGAAAGGCGGCGGCATGGCGTCCGAGGCCGCGCTGCTGCGCCGCGCGATCCCCGCGGGCGCGGCAGTGTGCACCTTGGACGAACGAGGCAAACAACTCTCCTCCCCTGGCTTCGCCGAGATGCTGGCGCTCTGGCGCGACGCCGGCCGCGGCGATGCCGCTTTCGTGATCGGGGGGGCCGACGGGATCGATCCCTCGTTCTGCGCCGAAGCCGACGCCAGCCTGTCCTTCGGCACGATGGTCTGGCCGCACATGCTGGTGCGCGCGATGCTGGCCGAACAGCTTTACCGCGCTGCTTCGATCCTGGCGGGCTCGCCCTATCACCGGGCGTGACGCGGCTTCGCCTGTTGTTCTCGGCCCGGCGGGGACGTAGAACGGGCGCAACCGGATAAGAGGCCGTGCCATGAGCAAATACAAACCCGTCGTTCTTTGCATCCTCGATGGCTGGGGCCTGCGCGCCGAGCGGGAGGCCAACGCCCCCGCCCTGGCCGACACCCCCACATTCGACCGCATCATGGCGACCTGCCCGCACGCGAAGCTGACCACCCATGGCCCCGATGTCGGCCTGCCCACCGGGCAGATGGGCAATTCCGAGGTGGGCCACACCAATATCGGCGCGGGCCGGGTGGTGGCGATGGATCTTGGCCAGATCGACCTGGCGATCGAGGACGGCTCTTTCTTCGACAGACCGGCGCTGCTGGATTTCATCGCCAAGGTGAAGGCGGCCGGTGGCACGGCGCATCTGATGGGCGTGGTTTCCGACGGAGGCGTGCACGGCCATATCGACCATGTGCTGGCGGCCGCGAAAACGATCACCGGGGCGGGCGTCAAGGTGGCGGTTCATGCCGTCACGGACGGGCGCGACGTGCCGCCGCAATCGGCCGTGGAATTCGTGGCCGATCTTGTGAACAAGCTGCCCGGGGGCGCACATGTGGCCACCGTGATCGGCCGCTATTACGCGATGGACCGCGACAACCGTTGGGAGCGGGTGAAAACCGCCTATGACGCGATGATCCGCGGCAAGGGAGAGGCCACCGCCCCGGACCCGGTCACGGCGGTGAAACAATCCTACGACGCCGGCAAGACCGACGAATTCATCCCTGCTACTGTGATAGAGGGGCACAGGGGCGCGGCCGACGGCGACGGCTTTTTCTGCCTAAACTTCCGCGCCGACCGCGCGCGAGAGATCCTGCGCGCCATCGGCGAGCCGGGCTTTTCCGAGTTCGACACCGGCACCCGCCCGAAGCTCTCGTCCCTGCTGGGGATGGTGGAATATTCGGTGCGCCACAACAAATACATGACCGCCGTCTTTCCCAAGCGTGAGATCGTCAACACGCTGGGCGCCTGGGTCGCCGACCACGGCCTGCGCCAGTTCCGCCTGGCCGAGACCGAGAAATACCCGCATGTCACCTTCTTCCTGAACGGCGGCAAGGAGGAACCGGAGAAGGGCGAGGACCGCTACATGGCGCAGTCGCCCAAGGTGGCGACCTACGACATGCAGCCCGAGATGTCAGCGCCCGAGGTGACCGACAAGCTGGTCGAAGTGATCGGCCAGGGTTACGACCTGATCGTGGTGAACTATGCCAATCCCGACATGGTCGGCCATACCGGCGTGCTGGAGGCCGCGATGAAGGCCTGCGAGGCGGTGGATCAGGGGCTGGCAAAGGTGCTTCCCGCGCTGGAGAAGGCCGGCGGCGCGATGATCGTCACCGCCGATCACGGAAACTGCGAGGTGATGGTGGACCCGGAAACCGGCGGGCCGCACACCTCGCACACGACCAACCCGGTGCCGGTGGCGCTGGTCGGAGGGCCGAAGGGGGTGACGATGCATGACGGGCGGCTGGCCGATCTGGCGCCGACATTGCTGCATCTCATGGGCCTGGAGATTCCGCCCGAGATGACCGGGAAGAGCCTGATCTCGCAATGATGCGCGGGGCCGGCCTTCTGCTTTGGCTGATGCTGGCCCTTTCCGGGGCCGCGTACGCCGAGACCGATCCGGCCACCGACGCACGACGCGCTGCGCAGCAACTGGACCAGGCCGCGATGGCCCTGCAGGACGCACGCAGCGCGCGGGATCGCGTGGCGGCACTGACCCGCACGGTGCGCGCCTATGAGGACGGGCTGGTGGCGCTGCGCGAGGGGCTGCGCCGCGCTGCGATCCGCGAGCAGGCGATCCGGCTGGATTTCGACACGCGGCGCGAAGAGGTGTCACGACTGCTGGCCGTGCTGGAAACGATGCAACGTGCGCCCGAGACGCTGCTTCTGCTGCACCCGGCGGGTCCGCTGGGCACGGCACGTTCGGGCATGATCCTGAGCGAGATCACGCCGGCGCTTCAGGCGCGGGCCGAGGCCTTGCGCGGCAAGCTGGAAGAGTTGACGATGCTTCGCGCGCTTCAGGAAAGCGCCGAGCAAACCCTTCAGGCAGGGCTGGAAGGCGTGCAACAGGCGCGCACCGAGCTGAGCCAGGCGATTTCCGAGCGGACCGACCTGCCGCGCCGCTTCGCGTCGGATTCCGACAAGCTGCGCGGGCTGCTGGAAAGCACCGACACCCTGACGGGCTTTGCCGATGGGCTGACCGGGCTGGACAGCGGCAGCGACGCGCCGCCCGCGCCGGACTTCGCCGCGCAGAAAGGAAGCTTGCCTTTGCCGGTGAAAGGTACCGTTCTGCGGGCCTTCGACGAGGCCGACGCCGCCGGCATCCGTCGCCCCGGCTGGCTGATCGCCACGCGCCCTCTTGCATTGGTCACCACGCCTTCGCCTGCTACCATCAGGTATCGGGGACCTTTGCTGGACTACGGAAATGTGATGATCCTTGAGCCGTCCGGGGGCACTCTTCTGGTGCTCGCGGGGATGCGGGAGGTTTATGGTGATGTCGGCGAGGTCCTGCCCGCGGGCGCCCCGGTCGGGCTGATGGGCGGCGCGGACCCCAAGGTGAGCGCATTTCTCGACGATGCGGCAAAAGGCGGTGGCACAGAGCGTTCGGAAACGCTTTATATGGAGTTGAGACGGGACAACACCCCGGTGGACCCGGCAGAGTGGTTCAGAGCGAGGAAGGAATAGAACGACATGAGGAAATTCGTGATGGCCGCGGCAGGCGGCATCCTTGCAGGCGCGGTTCTGACCACACAGGTGGCCGGCCCTCTCATCGCGCAGACGATCGACAAGCAGAGCACCGTCTATGAGCAGCTCGACCTGTTCGGGGACATCTTCGAGCGCATCCGCGCGCAATATGTCGAGAAGGTCGAACCGAGCAAACTGATCGAAGCGGCGATCAACGGGATGCTGACCTCTCTCGACCCGCATTCCAGCTATCTCGCGCCGAAAGCCTTCGACGACATGCAGGTGCAGACCCGCGGTGAATTCGGCGGTCTGGGCATCGAGGTCACGCAGGAGGAGGGCTTCGTCAAGGTCGTCTCGCCGATCGACGGAACGCCGGCCGCAGAGGCGGGCATCGAGTCGGGCGATTTCATCACCCATGTGGACGGCGAGAGCGTCCTGGGCCTGACGCTCGACAAGGCAGTGGACCTGATGCGTGGGCCGGTCGGCTCGGACATCACGATCACCGTGGTGCGCGAGGGCGTGAAGGATCCCTTCGACGTGACGATCACGCGCGACACCATCAAGCTGACCGCCGTGCGCTCGCGCGTGGTGGGTGAAACGATCGTGCTGCGGGTCACGACCTTCAACGACCAGACCTATCCCAACCTGCAGGACGAGC
>JBAVQZ010000346.1:0-7018 GCA_049694515.1 Paracoccaceae bacterium
GCAACGAGGTTTACGTGCTGCCCAAGCATCTGGATGAAAAGGTGGCGCGGCTGCATCTCGACCGGATCGGGGTCAAGCTCAGCACGCTCGACAAGGCCCAGGCCGACTATATCGGCGTCCCCGTCGATGGCCCCTTCAAGCCCGAACATTACCGCTATTGAGCGCGGCCGCCCAACGGTGCTGGCTGTCGCCGTGTCGCGAAAAAATCCTTTGTGCGGGGCACATTCGTCAGTAACCTTTCCCCCGGCGCCGTCCATTCCGGACGGATGCCGGTATATTCAACCAGACCGGTGACGGTGGGAGAGAAATTATGGGGAAAAGAGACGATTTGATCGCGCAATACGCGGACGATCTCCGCAGCAAATGCGGCATGGAACCCGACATGGACCTGCTGACCAAGGTCACGATCGGCTGCGGCCCCGCGATCTATGATGCCGATGCCTCCACGGTCGCGGCCACCCAGGAAGGCGAACTGGAGACGGTGAAGAACAATTTCCTGATCAAGAAGCTGGGCCTGCCCGACGGACCGGAACTGATGAGCGCGATCAACGCGGTTATCGACATCTATGGACGGTCCGAGCGCAACAAGTACCGCGCAGTGGTCTATTACATGCTCACCAAGCACTTCAGCAAGGAATCCATCTATCGCTGACACGCGCGTTTCGGCAGATCCGGTTAACCGACAATGAAGGCAACATATTGATTTTATGGTTCTTTGTCGACATCTGAAGATTGTGCGAGTCGGCGGATCGGGCTAGAGAGGATGGTGTCGGGCCAGGACGGCCGGACCCTCATTGAAACACGTGTGGTGCGATCGGGAGCACGTGGGGTGGATGGAGGGTTCCGGGTGTCGGGGCCCTCCATTTTTTCGTCAAGGCTTCGCGGGGATTGCCACCCGAATGCCGCGTTGATTCAGATCAGCGCAACCGTCCGGGCTGCCGTGCCAGTGTTGCCGCAGAACGCCAGCGAAAAATCGTCCGCTTCTCCGGCCGGGGTCCGCGCATGGCGGGTATTCGGGTCAAGGGCAAAGACATGAGCACTGCAACCCCACGCAACGACAGCCTTCAGGGGCTCAGTCAGGACGACGCGGAGGCGCGGCTTGGGGCCGAAGGATTCAACGAGCTGCCCAGCGGCAAACGCCGCTCGCCGCTGCGTATCGTTCTGGAGGTGCTGCGCGAGCCGATGCTGGCCCTTCTGCTGGGCGGTTGCGTCGTCTATTTCGCGCTCGGCAGTTCCGGAGAGGCCGCGATCCTTCTGGTCTTCGCCTGCCTGTCGGTCGGGATAACGGTGGTGCAGGAGGCGCGCACCGAGCGGGTTCTGGAGGAGCTGCGCGACCTGACCAGCCCGCGCGCGCTGGTGATCCGCGATGGCGCGCGCAAGCGGATTCCGGGGCGCGAGGTGGCCCGCGGCGATCTGATCGTTCTGGCGGAGGGAGACCGGGTTCCCGCCGATGCCCGGCTGTTGCAGGGTCAGGAGGTTTCGGTTGACGAATCCCTTCTGACCGGTGAGGCGGTTCCCGTCCGCAAGACGGTCGGCGATGAGATGTCAGACAGCGCCCCGCGCCCGGGTGGCGAGGGCCTGCCGCATGTCTTTTCCGGCACCCTGATGGTGCATGGTAAGGCGATCGCGGAGGTGACGGCGACCGGCGCGCAGAGCGAGATCGGCCGGATCGGAAAATCGCTGAACCTGCTGGAGGTCGAAACCCCGCACCTGAAACGCCAGATGCGCCGGATCGTGGCGATCTTCGCTGTTGTCAGCGGTGCGGTCAGCCTGGCGGTGGTGGTCCTGTTTGCCCTGTCCCGCGGCGGCTGGCTCGAGGCGCTTCTGGCCGGCATCACCGTCGGCATGTCCATGCTGCCCGAGGAATTCCCCATGGTGCTGGCCGTTTTCATGACGATGGGCGCGTGGCGAATTTCTCAGGCGCGGGTCCTGACCCGGCGCGCCGCGGCGATCGAGACGCTGGGTTCGGCGACGGTGCTGTGTACAGACAAGACGGGCACGCTGACCGAAAACCGCATGGCCATCACCGCGTTGCACCTGCCGAAAGGAGAGGAAACGTCAGTCGAGGCGGGGCGCGAGTTGCCACAGGCGTTCCGCGATTTGGCCGACACAGGCGTGCTGGCCTCGGCGCCGGATCCGTTCGACCCGATGGAAAAGGCGTTCCATGAATTGTCGACACAAGAGGATGCCGCCTCGCGCGCGCTTCCGGGCGACGATGGCCGGCTGGTACGCAGCTATTCGATTTCCGCCGATCGGCTGGCGATGACTCAGGTGTGGGGCGACGGCGCGCAATTCCTGGCCGCTGCCAAGGGCGCGCCTGAAGCGATTGCCGAGCTTTGCGGGCTGTCGGCGTCCGAGCGGGCCGCGCTGACCGAACAGGTCGATGCAATGGCGCAGGAAGGTCTGAGGGTTCTGGGCGTGGCGCGGGCTGATGGGCAGGGGGGGACTTTGCCAGACGACCAGGACGGTTTCGATTTCCGGTTCGTCGGGCTGACCGGGCTTGCGGACCCCCTGCGCACCGGCGTGGCCGACGCGGTGGAACAATGTCGCAGCGCCGGAATCCGCGTGATCATGATCACCGGCGACTATCCCGAGACCGCGCGGGCCATCGCCGCGCACGCCGGGCTGAAAGGCGGTGAGGTTGTCACCGGCGATGTGCTTGCGGCGATGTCGGAGTCCGAACTTACCGAGGCCGTCAAGACGGCGAGCGTCTTCGCCCGCATCATGCCCGAGCAGAAGTTGCGGATCGTCAATGCGCTCAAGGCGGATGACGAGGTGGTCGCCATGACCGGGGACGGGGTAAACGATGCACCCTCTCTCAAGGCGGCGCATATAGGCGTCGCGATGGGCGGGCGCGGCACTGACGTAGCGCGCGAGGCCGCTTCGATCGTGTTGCTCGACGACGATTTCGGCTCCATCGTCGCGACGATCCGGCTGGGACGCCGCATCTATGACAATCTGCGCAAGGCGATGAGCTTCATCTTCGCGGTGCATGTGCCGATCGCCGGGCTGGCGCTGATGCCCCTGATGTTCGGCCTGCCGATCCTGTTCGGCCCGATGCACATCGCCTTTCTGGAGATGGTGATCGACCCGGTCTGCGCGCTGGTTTTCGAGGCAGAGACCGAGGAAAAGGGCGTGATGCGTCGCCGCCCGCGCCCGGCGGGGCAGCCCTTGTTCTCGGGTCCGACCATCGTGTGGAGCCTGTTGCAGGGCGTTCTGGCGCTTGTCGTCGTGGCGGTCATCTTTTTGACCGCGCCGCGCCTTGGGTTGTCAGAGGATCAGGACCGTGCGCTGGCCTTCGTCTCTCTGGTGATGGCGATCGTCGCGCTGATCTTCGTGAACCGTTCCACCAGCGCGTCGATTTTCACCGCGCTCCGGCGGCCGAACCTGGCGCTTGCGGTGGTGTTGCCGGTCGTGGGCACGATCCTCGCCGTGGCGCTGTTCTGGCCGCCGGCCGGTGCGCTCTTCGGCTTTGCCGCGCTGCCCGCAGCGCTGCTTGCGGTGCCGGTTTTTGCCGGGGTCGGAGTACTGGTGGTTCTGGAGCTTCTCAAGCCTCTCTGGCGCCGCGCTTTCCCTGGTGACGGGCTTCTGGCAACAGCGTCCCGCACGGCCCGATCCTGACTTTGGCCCAGCGGGGGCGGTGTGGACGCCCGTCGGATTTTTGGCCATAAGACGATGATCGGGCATTTGACGGGTGACAGGCATGGATCAGAGCCAATCGACCGAGGCATATCGCGCGATTGCCAGAGAGCTTGCGGCGAAATTCGCGCCGCGTGCCGCACAGTGGGACCGCAGTCGCAGCTACTGCTGGGATAACGTTCGCGATCTGACCGAGGCCGGGCTGATGGGCATGACGATCCCGGTGAAATTCGGCGGGCAGGGCGCCTCCTTCTTCGATGCAGTCGTGGTGATCGAGGAGATTGCCAGGGCCTGCACGCTGAGCGCCCGGATCGTCGTTGAGGCCAACATGGGCGGAATCAGTGCCGTAATGGCCTATGGAACCGACGAACAGAAAGCCTTTGCCGCGCCGCTGGTTCTGGCGGGCGACAAGCCCGCGATCTGCATCACCGAGCCCGAGGCGGGAAGTGCTGCGACCGAGATGCGGACGACAGCGCGCCGGGCCGGTGACAAATACATCCTGAACGGGCGCAAGCACTGGATTACCGGCGGAGGGGTGTCGAAGCTGCACCTTATCTTCGCCCGCGTGATCGACGAGGACGGCGCCGAACTGGGGATCGGCGGTTTCATGGTTCATTGCGACCCCGAAAAAGGCATCGCGCCGAACGGCTTCCGCGTGGTTCGCCGGGAAGAGACGCTGGGCCTGCGCGGAATGCCCGAGGCGGAGCTGGCCTTCGACGATCTGGAGGTCGAGGCGCGTTTCGCGCTGGTGCCGCCCTCGGGTTTCAAGCGGGGGTTCGCCGACCTGATGAACGCCTACAACTCCCAGCGGGTCGGCGCCGGCACGGTGGCGATGGGGATCGCGGCCGGGGCCGTAGATCATGCCAAGCGATACCTGAAAGAGCGGCAACAGTTCGGCCGACCGCTGGCCGAGTTCCAGGGGCTGCAGTGGATGCTGGCGGATATGGACGCGGCCGTTCACGCCTCGCGCCTGATGCTTCAGGAGGCGGCCAAATCGCGCGGACCCGATGGCTCGCCCTTCCCTGACATCATGATGGCAGCCCGCGCCAAGGTGTTTGCCACGGAGGCGGCGATAAGGGCCGTGAACGATGCGCTGCAGATCTTCGGGGCGCGGGGGTACGGCGCCGAGGAGCCTCTGGAGAGGATGTATCGCGATGTCCGCATGTTCACTATCGGCGGCGGCACCGCCCAGATCCTCAAGACGCAGGTGGCGGGGCATCTTCTGGGGATCAAAACCCCGCAGACGCGCGACGGCTATGCCAGGCTTGCCGCGAAAGAACGCCGCGATTGAGCGGGAATCGAGACAGATGAACAGACAGGAGAGGCCATGACAGGCGCCCTTGACGGATTGCGGATTCTGGACCTGAGCCGGATTCTTGCCGGCCCCACCTGCACGCAGCTTCTGGGCGATCTGGGCGCTGATGTCGTCAAGATCGAGAATCCGGCGACCGAAGGCGATGACACGCGCAAATGGGGCCCGCCCTTCGTGCGCAACGCCGAGGGGCAGGACACGGACCTGAGCGGTTATTTCAACTGCGCCAACCGCAACAAGCGCTCGGTCTCCATCGACATCTCGACACCCGACGGGCAGGCGACGGTTCGCAAGCTGGCAGCGCAGAGCGACGTGGTCATCGAGAATTTCAAACCCGGCACGCTTGCGAAATTCGGGCTGGATCACGAAACGTTGCTGCGGGAATTTCCGCATCTCGTCTATTGCTCGATCTCGGGGTTCGGTCAGACAGGGCCGAATTCGAGCAAGCCGGGATACGACCTGATGGCGCAGGGCTTCGGCGGAATCATGAGCCTGACCGGCGTGCCGGATGGCCCGCCGATGAAGGTAGGCGTGGGCATCGCCGACGTGATGTGCGGCATGTATGCCTGCGTCGGCATCCTTGCCGCGCTTCGCCACCGCGACAGAACGGGCGAGGGGCAGCATATCGACCTTGCCCTGGTGGACAGCCAGATCGCATGGCTGATCAACGAGGGCACGAATTACCTGACCTCGGGCCGGGTGCCTGAACGCCGCGGCAACGGTCACCCCAACATCGTGCCGTACCAGGTTTATGCAACGTCGGACGGGCATGTGATCGTCGCGGTTGGAAATGACGCCCAGTTCCGCCGGTTTTGTGACTGTCTGGGGCTGGACGAACTGCCGCAGGATAGCCGCTTCGCCACCAACCCGGCGCGGATTGCGCACCGCGACGCCCTGAACGCGATCCTTGAACCGAAACTCGCGGAGCTGCCCCGATCCGAAGTGATCCGCCGGCTGGAGGAGGCGGGCGTTCCCGTCGGCCCGGTGAACACGGTGGATCAGGTCTTCGCCACCGACCAGGTGGCGGCGCGCGAGATGAAGATCAGCCTGCGCTCGGCCGCCTGCGATGCCGGGATTCCGCTGATCGGCAATCCGCTGAAGCTGTCGCGCACACCGGTCAGCTATCGCCGGGCGCCGCCGGTTTTCGGCGCGGATACCGAGGAGGTGCTGGGCCGTCTCTCGGACGAGGGTTGAGACCGCTCACCCCCCGGTTTCGTCCAGCACCTTTCGGGCCACGCGGAAACATTCGACCGCCTGCGGCACGCCGCAATAGATGCCGACGACATGGATGATCGCGCGGATTTCGTCGCGGGTGACGCCGTTGCGGATGGCACCGCGCAGGTGCAGTTCCCATTCATGCATCTTTCCCAGCGCGCCGATCATCGCCAGGTTCATCATGCTGCGGGTCTTGGGCGGGATCGCCTCGTCCCCCCAGCCGAAGCCCCAGCACCAGGCGGTCATCGCCTCCTGGAACGGCCGGGTGAAATCGTCGGCGCCTTCCAGGCTGCGCTCGACATATTCGGCGCCCAGCGTCGCCTTGCGCTTTTCCAGCCCCTTTTCGAAAAATCCGTCCATCGTCAAATCCTTTCCCGGATCATCCGCGTGCCGCGCCGTCAATGGCGCCGCTTCCCTCGGACTGTCCGTCCGATCCGACGAGAGGCCGGTGCAAGGCGAAGGTCAAGGGATTGCACGGGGCAGAGGGCCTTGGAATGGCGGGACCGGCTTCCCATTCTCTGCCCCGGGACATTGCGAAGGAGGATATCATGGAACCTGACCCGACACATGGCGGTCGGCGCGATCCGGGGCGCGGAATCTTTTGGGCCGGGATCGTGTTTACCCTGCTGGGTGTTCTCGCGCTGGCGCTGCCCGCAGTCGCAACCCTTGCGGTGGATCTGCTGATCGCATGGCTCCTGCTGTTCTGGGGCGCCGGGGGGTTGGCGATGGTCTGGTCGATGCGCGATGCATCGGGCCGCGTTGCGATGACGACCTTCTTCCTGATGATCCTGGCGCTGGGCCTGATCTTCCTGTTCGTGCCACGTGTCGGCCTGAGCACGCTGACGCTAGTGC